>JAGWTK010000305.1 GCA_028876035.1 Bacteroidota bacterium | reverse complement strand
GCCAGTACCAGCGTATACTTCATACGATTCTTCTTTTATAGGTTATAATGAAGATACGGCATTTTGGTTCAAAGCGTTGTGTCAACAAGTCTAATCATGTTGTTAAAAAGTTGATCTACCGTTGACTATTCTAAGTTTTTGGTTCTTTGTTCATTGTCCTTTTTCTCCGGCTCCCTGTTTTTTTGACAGTCGCCAGTTCGTAACACTGGGGTAATAACGGGGATGTAGTTTTATAGGGCTTTCTTCTTTTGTCGTCACGTGTTAGTAGTCAATTCATCGACCCTGGTTTTTACCGGGGTTTCTTATTTGACGGGACAGCCCAGTTTACAGCAAGGCGTCCAGCCGTTGTTTTTGGCGGAGGTGGTGGTTGAAATGAAGGGCGGCTAATTGCAGCCATTGGGGCAAACTTAAATACCCAAAGCCAGGATGGAGCGACTTTCCTTCGATAGGATGCGTTGCATATCGTTCGGCAAGCATACGCGCACGGCGTCCGATTGCTTCCAGCTCGTTTTGCAATACTTGTTTCGATCCAGGTTGGGGGATAAACTGATTATTGGGATGTCCTTCAATTTGTATATCAGGAAAGGCATTGTCTGATAAAATTTTCTGCGCAAATTCATTACAGCTTTCATTTATATGTGCTGCATCCTCAAAGCACGCTGCTGCCTGGTCGAGGTAGAACGTAGTATCGCCAATCAGGTGCAGGTAAAGTTGTCCGATCGACCATTGAGCAGGCTGTGGCTTATATTGCAGTGCTGCCAGGCTGTACGATTTGAGGAATACCAACCATTCCGTAACTGCAACACGCAAAGCTTTATCCATACTTTTTATCTAAGATAGGTATTGTGTGGTTTGTGAGATGACAGGCAGTCGACAGCACAGCGACCATTTTTTTGACTTTTGCATTTTACATTTTAACTTCTGCATGGTTACAATCCAATGATCAACTTCACGCAAACATTTCTTCCCATATTGTAAATGCCGCTTTTCCCATTGGGCGACTGCTGGTAATACTCAAGGTACTTAAGTCTGCTCAGGTGAGATTGATACGCTGCATCAAACAGGTTGTTGATCATACAAATAATTTCAATGGGCTGACCGGATTTGCGATCGATAGTGGCCGTAAAACCTGTATGGATGAGTGTGTAGGCAGCTGTTGCAGATTCGGTATTGTTGAGCGAAAGATAACGGTCTTGCCTGAACGCTGATTCAGTTTCTATTTTTGGACGGAGTTTCAGTCCATGGCGGTTAGTCCATCCGAACTGTTGAGAAATACTGTTGCGCAGCGCGGCCGGTGGCATCAGCGGAAGGTACTCGCCCGCTGTGCCCTTGCCTTTGTATTGCTCCATCCGGTTCTTGCCATATACGATGGCCAGGCTACTCTCTGCTTTGAAGCCGCTGCGGCGGGGTTGCCAGGCGATCCAGGCTTCCAGTCCGTATAACCGCGCTGCTGCCTGCCTGTATTGAAATGTACGATTACCCTGCGCATCGGTTATTGGTAGCCCGTCTGCACCTGTAAGCATATTCAGATAAATATAATTGCGCAGGTTATTATTGAACAGGCTTAGTTCTGCATGAATGCTTTTCGTATTGATGATTAACCCCAGGTCTTCCTGTAATGAAAACTCCGGGATAAACTCACGATTGCCCAGGTATACAATATGCGCGCCGGGATCCAGGCCATTCGATGCCATCTCGGTAATATTTGGCGAGCGGTAGCCACGGCCAATACTGGCTTTGAGACTTATTGCCTTACCCAGGTCAACAATACCACCCAGGCTGCCCGACCATCCATGATAGTTTTTTTTAAAGGCGGAAAAGCTAAGGTCTGTACCTGTTGTATCAGGAAAAAATACCTGCTGACCAAATCCGGTGGCCGGATCTACCCGCGTGTAAAAATCATTCCAGCGTATGATGCGCTGATCGTATCGTATACCACCCGTGATTGTCCAGCCCGCTTTTTTCCATTGAAAGCCTGCATACATACCTTCCTCATGCAACTGGTAATCGGGTATCGGGAAATCCGTAGCTGCACCACTCTTGTTTTGCTGTAGCATGCCGCTGATGCCCGACTGAATGTTAAGCTGGCTATCAATTGGCAATGAACTGTTGATGCCGTAATGAAAACTGTTGAGGCGCACATTCATGCCGGCAAGTGAAACCCGGGTGGGATGGTTGTATTCGCGGCGCCGGTTTTGTTGCCACCCTGCCAGCACATCGACGTTCAGTTTACGAAACCTGAATCCATCCTGCAGGTATGCACGGTAGTGCTGTATATGCTGGTGCAGCGGCGATAACCGATAGCTGTGCAGTTGTTCATTGGTAATAGGGGGGCGGTTCCTGATATCGTCGTTATCACCTTCGGCCACCTGGTAAGTGAACCGCCGGCTAATCGAATCACGGCTACCATCGGGGATGCCCTGCAGATTATCATACCATGTGAGCCGTAATTCGGGTGAATGCTGCTTCGATTTTCGGATCAGGGTGATGGCGGCATTCTTTTCACTGAACACGGTATTGTACACCCGGCCATCGATAGCGTTGCGATAGTTGGTGGCCAGTCGTCCCGAACCATTCAAGCCGAGTATCCAATGCTTACTATTCCAGCCAATCGCGATCGCCTGGCCCAGCAAATGATTGTTGTGCTGGTATTCGGTGGTATACTTCCCTGTAAATCCTGGCTGATCTTCTTTGGGCGTTTCTGGTGTAAGACTTACTACCCCGGCCAGTGCATCCGAACCGTACATCAGGCTGGCCGGACCTTTTATCACGACTGCCTTTTCGATTCCGTATGCATCGGCTTCGATGCCGTGTTCGTCGCCCCATTGTTGTCCTTCCTGCCGCAAGCCATCATACAATACCAATACCCTGTTATAACCCAATCCGCGTATTACTGGTTTCGAAATATTCGCACCTGTTTTAACGGCCTGCAGCCCCGGTGTATTTCTAACCAGCACGTCGATGATATTGCTTTCGGTAGTTTGCCGCACGGCTGCCGGAGTAATCGTTACAACAGGCCCCGGCAGTTCCCGGCTGAGCCGGCGCTGTGAGATGGCGGTGACTAGCACGTTCGCCAGTACTTTTTCTGTCCGATGCAGGTATACCGTGAGCTGTTGAACGGCCGAATCCGTAACAAATACCGCGAACGTGTCTGTCGTAAATCCCGCGCAGCGGACGATGCCACGATACTGACCCGGCCGAACAGGGGACAGCTGCCATTCACCTTCACTGTTAGTGCTGCCAACGTGCTGTGTTCCGATTAATAGCATACTGGCTCCCCCCAGGGAATTGCCGGCCGAATCCCGCACGGCGATAGTCAGTGACTGCGCCTGCGCCACCGCGAACAGGATGATTGTGTACAGCAGTAATAAAGAAAGCCTTTTTCCCAAAAAATGAATTTTAGAATCCAAATATAATAAGTTAGACTAGTCTAACAATATTTTTTAAAAAATCTAACTTAACTTTCCGTTATGCTTACGCAAACAGAAGAGAATTACCTGAAAGCCCTTTTTACGCTTACGGAGACAGAAGAGGGGAAGACCGAGGCAGGTACCAATGAACTGGCGGCGGTTCTGAACGTGAAACCGGCGACTGCCAACGATATGCTGAAAAAGCTGAAGGAGAAGAAGCTGATCAGTTATGAAAAGTATGGGAAGATATCGCTGATGGCGGCCGGCCGCAAGCTGGCGGTTGAAATCGTACGCAAGCACCGGCTTTGGGAGACTTTTTTATACGAGAAACTGGAATTTACCTGGGACGAAGTGCATGAAGTGGCAGAGCAGCTGGAGCATATTCATTCGCCCAAACTGATTGAGAAACTTGAAAAGTTCCTGGATTACCCGCAGCTGGATCCCCACGGTGATGTAATCCCTAATGCGAAGGGGGAGATGAAGATGCCGGTACGTAAAACACTTGCCCAACTGCCCGTTGGCAAGACCTGTAAACTCGTGGCGGTGAAAGACAATAGTGCCAGCTTCCTTCAATATGTGGTGCAGGTGGGATTGGGATTGAGCAGTAAGATAAAAGTTGTAACCCGACAGTCCTTCGATGGCAGCCTTGAAATTGAGGTAAATGGACGCCGGTCCAGTGTAAGCCAAAAGTTCGCAGAAAATCTTTATGTGGTCTAAGGCACCCATAAAAAAAGGCCGTCCATTGCTGAACAGCCTGTATGTATAATTGAGCCAGCCTTGTTATTCTTTCATCAGTTTCATCGTGCCCGGTACCCCATTGACTATTGTTTTAAGAATGTAAATGCCGGACGCAAGCATGGGCAAATCAGTAAGTGTGACAGTAGCTGTGCCTGTGATACCAAGTTCTTTCTTGTACATGAGCACTCCCTGCAGCGAATAGAGTTCAATGCTATTCGTTTTATCGCTGGCATTGGCCGGTGTAATCTTCACCGTCAGCGACTGTGTGAATGGATTCGGGTAAGCCACAATCAGCGGATCCAAACCATTCCTGTCAACATCCAAAGAAATCACTTTTGAATAGCTGAACTGTCCGTCATTATCCACCTGGCGCAGGCGGTAGTACAATGTTTTTACTCCAAGCGCTACGATGTTCGGGTCAATATAGTTGTATGGATTAACGCCATTGCCTGAGGCGGTCGTTGCGACGGTTCCGATCGTATTAAAATGCGTTCCGTCGGAAGACCGCTCAACTGAAAAATATTTTGTATTGATTTCGTTGGCGGTGGTCCAGTTCAACAACGCATTGCTGCCCCGTTTTACACCGGTGAATGAAAGCCAGGTAAGTGGCAGTGCGATACCCGATGGTTTAAAGGAAAGCTGGCAGGTGTTACGCAGGGTTTCAATATTTTTAACACTGTCTACCCCCGCTACAAAAAAGCAATACGTGCTGTCGGCCACTCCTGTAAACACGGTAAACGTATCCGTAATATTAGCCGTAAAAAGTGTATAAGGCGCACCGTTTACGGATACATACAGTGAGGAACTGGCCCTGCCTGAACCTCCTGGATCATCATTTCCATGCCAGCTGATGCGGTATTTGTTGCTGGCCACTGTTTGTACAACCGGGTTCATTTGCGTAGTGGGTGCTACTGCGTCGATGGTATTGAAGGCACGGCTAGTAAGCATGCTGTCATTGGCGTCGAAAATAATGGAGGCGTACGCGCTTATTGTATCACCGGTTGCTGCTGTGTTGATGGGTTTGATGGTAAAATTCACATACCCATTACCGTGCGTAGGATTGCTGCTGTCGCGTTTCAGCAAAAAGCCCTTCAATGGATCTGTCGTGGGCAGCAATGTATTCGGGTCGATCGACTGAAATAGCCAGAATGCCTGGTGATTCGCAGCATCATAGCCAGCGGTCAAATCAACATACAATCC
>JAGWTK010000304.1 GCA_028876035.1 Bacteroidota bacterium | reverse complement strand
CATAAATCTGTGACACTGCTTTACCGCCAATGGCCATTTCTATGACAGCATTGGCATCTGCCGTGGTGACACCATATAAGGCCATTTTGTTTTGATCCAAATCGATGCGCAATTCAGGCTGACCAATATTGCGGATGATACCCAGATCTTCAATACCGCGTATGCCTTTCATCACATCATATATTTCACCGGCCTTCTTTTCTGTATAGGCGAGTGAATCCCCATACACTTTCACGCAAAGTGATCCTTTAACGCCCGACACGGCTTCTTCCACATTGTCCATAATCGGCTGCGAGAAATTGAGATCTATGCCCGGGAACGCCGATAGCTTTTGTTTCATTTGCTCAATGAGTTCCTCTTTGCTGATCTTACTCTTCCATTCGCTTTTGGGATAGATGTCTACATGGAACTCGATATTGTAAAACCCGGTTGCATCGGTACCATCATTAGGTCTTCCGGTCTGCGACATTACCTGGCGCACTTCGGGGAAATTGCGGATGATCCGGCGCATCTTGTTGGCGATGTCGCGTGAATCTTCGAGGGAAACACTGAGCGGACAGGTAGCACGGATATAGATGGCGCCCTCATCCAGTTCGGGTAGGAACTCTGTTCCAAGGAATTTAAATAAGGAAAGGCCGGCCACCACCAGTGTTGCTGCTACCAGCAAGGTTGCCCGTTTATAGCGGTATACGCGGGCGAACATACGCATTACCCCCTTTGTAATAAACGCTACAAATGGGTTATGCTTCTCACGCACATTCTTTTTAAGGAGAATGCTGCTGAGCAGGGGTATCAGGGTGAGTGTTAGAATCAGCGCACCCAGCAGGGCAAAACCAAGTGTCCAGGCCAGGGGCGAAAACATCTTACCTTCTACCTTTTCAAAGGAGAAAATGGGCAGAAGACCTGCGATGATGATCAGTTTGGAAAAGAAGATGGCCTTGCCGAGTTCGCCGCCGGTAGACTTTATCAATCCAAGCTTGGAAAGTTTGTTAAACCGTTCCATACCCATTTCGTGTGCCTTGGCATCCAGCAACACGAATATCCCTTCCACCATCACCACGGCACCATCGATGATAATACCAAAGTCGATCGCGCCCATCGACAGCAGGTTGGCCGACATTCCTTTCAGTGTAAGACATATAAAGGCAAACAAGAGTGCCAGCGGAATGACGATGGCCACGATCACCGTTGTACGCCAGTCGGCCATAAAAAGAAAAACAATTACCGTCACGAACAGGATACCTTCCAGCATATTATGCAGTACGGTATGCGTGGCGAAATTGATCAGGTCATTGCGGTTGTAAAACGTATTGATCTTTACATCGGCGGGGAGCACCTTGTTGTTCAGGTAATCGATCTTTGCCTGCACCTTTTTGATGACCTCACTGGGATTTTCTCCTTTGCGCATGACAATGATACCTTCTACCACATCGTTCTGCAGATCACGCCCAACCTGGCCCAGGCGCGGTAAACTTGAATTGCTCACTTCTGCTACGTCCTTAACAAGAATAGGCGTGCCATTGATATTGTCAACGATGATATTGTTTATTTCGTCAATATTATTCAGCAAGCCAATACCACGTACAACGTAGGCCTGCGAATTGTCAACGATAACATCTCCGCCAACATTGATATTGCTTTTTGCTACTGCGTTGTAAACATCCAGAGGGGTGATATCGTAAGACGCGAGCTGTTGAGGGTTTACTTTTATTTCAAAGGTTTTCACTTCACCGCCAAAACTTACTACATCACCTACACCTGGCACACCCAGGAACTGCCGTTCGATCACCCAATCCTGCAGGGTTTTTAATTCCCTGGCCGTTTTGGTCGTACTCTGGAGTGTATAGCGGAAGATTTCGCCCGTGGGACCGGTAGGAGGCTGCACATCGGGATCAGCGCCATCGGGCAGCGTAATATCCCTTAAGAGATTATTTACCTGCTGGCGCGCAAATGCATCGTCCACATTGTCTTCGAAAATCACTTTTACAACCGAGAGGCCGAATACCGTAGTTGAACGAACAGACGTCCTTTTTTGCACCGGGTTCATGGCAATTTCTACAGGTATCGTTACATATTTCTCAACCTCTTCGGCACTTCTGCCCGGCCACTGGGTGATAATGGTGATCTGTGTATTGGTCACATCGGGAAACGCTTCGATGGGAATGCTTTTGAAAGCGATGACGCCCCATACAATCAGAATAAGCGTTGCAAAAAAAATGAAAAGCTTATTCTTGAGCGAGAGCGCTATTATTTTTTTGATGAACTTGTTCATACAGGGGTATTGAATTATTTAGTGTTGAGCGCCTGAAACAAAAAAACCTGGGAATTGGTAACCACCTGTTCTCCTTCTTCCAGCCCGGATACAAAGGAGAGATCGCCCACTCGTTTCAACACTTTAATTGGTTTGGTGCTAAGTTGTTTGTCTTTTTTGACCACCACGTACTGAAGGCTATTATCCAATACAACAGCCTTCGATGGGATCGCCAGTGCCTTCCCTTCCGATTTCCCGCGAACCATTAAAGTTGCGAACATCTCCGGCTTTAGTTCATTCTGTGGATTCGGCATGCTGATGCGCACCTTCATTGTTCTGGATTGCGGGTCGAGCACATCATAGATCTTATCGATTTTTCCAGGGTAATTCTTATCAGGACTCGCCAATGTATTCACCAGCACATTGTCACCAATTCTGATCTTGTTGATATCAGATTCGTATACACTGGCGATAATCCAAACGGTCGACAAATCGGCTACGGTAAAAAGCGCGTTGTTATTGTCCTGCCGTACTTCTGAATTGTTAGTAATCGTCTTTTCTATCACTGTGCCGCTGATGGGGGCAGTAAGTGTATATACCGCATTATTACCACCGGTAATAGATGCTACCTGCTTTGCGCGGTTGTATTCGGAATTCGCCTTATTGAGTTCGAGCTGAGCAGTGGTCACATCCCTTTCTGTTGCCAGGTTGCTTTTGTACAACTGCTGGGTAGATTCAAAGTTCTTTTTTGCGATATCCAGGTTTGACCCGGCAGTTGCCAGGTCGTTGCCCACATTGGCTACCTCGGTACTTTGCAAAACGGCCAGTGTCTGGCCCTGGCGTACATAATCACCGAGTTCAACCGACAGCGATTTGATGCGACCGCTCACCAGCGCATATACTTTTGCCTGCCGGCTTTCGCTGGGCTCAATTTTGCCGTTGAGTTTTACCGATTCTGCAATATCTGTGAGGGAAACAGGCGCGGTTTCTGCTTTTGCAATAATGCTGTCCGGCACCGGGTTATCACTCTTGGGCGCCTCCGCCGTGTGTTCACCACAGCCGGTCACAAAAAGGACAGTAAGCGTAGTAAGGAAGAAAAAATTCAGGGCTTTCATACAAATTATTTTGAAAATGTTTAGTCAACGATGGTTTTTCCCACTGAGAAATTAAGTGCTTCAATGGCCTGCATGCGGTCGTTTTGCAACTGGTTTAACTGCAGCACATTGTTTTTATACGATTCGACGAAATCGGTGAAGTCGAGCAAACTGATATTCCGCTTCAAAAAGTTTTCTGTTACACCATCCATCAGTTGCTGGAACTGGTTCCTGAATGCCGGATCAATGTTCTTCAGCATTTGCTGGGTGGTAAGCAGGTGGGCATACGCTTTTTGCACGTCATTTTCAACGATGGACTGCTGTAACTCGAGTTGAAGTTTGCTTTGTTCTATACCAAGCTTTGCAGCCTTAATATTTCCCTGGTTGCGGTTGAAGAACGGAAGATCAATGGCGGCATTCAGGAAGGAGGCATTGTTAATATAACTACCGCGTTTATCGAATTCCGCCCCCAGGCTCAGGTCGGGTACGCGCAACGCTTTCTGCAGACTATAGTTTTGCTGGTTGTATTGCAATGCGGTGGCCGCTTGTTTCAGGTCATACCTATTGGCAATGGCACTGTCGGTAAGTTGTTGCAGGTTCAGCCGATCAATATTGGTATTTAGCAGGCTGCTGTCTGCCTGCGCTACATACCAGCTTTTGTTATTTTGCATCAGCAGGCGAAGATCTGCCTCCGCATCATTCAGCTGGTTCTGTAAACCAGTTTGCTCCGCCTTTAATGAATACAGGAGTGAGCGGATGCGCACAAGGTCTTTGAGCGTAACAACGCCTTTCGTTTGCAGATCGCTATAAGCTGCATCTAATCTTTCGAGCGTGGCAATCTGTGCGGCGTAGGCTTTTACCGAGTGCTGGAGAAAGTAAATATTGTAAAAACCGCTTCTCAATGTATAGCGGAGGGTTCGCAACAAATCGAAGAAGCTGTTTTCTGCCTGCCTGGTATTGGTTTGTGCGAGCTGGATCTGTTTATTGCGTTTGCCGGCCAGCGTGATAAGCTGCTGGATGCCGAAGCTGTACTGCCCGGTGTTGTTGCTCACGTCCAGCCATTTCTTTTGCTCCTGGTTGTACAGTGCAGAGCTTACCTGGAAGTTTGGATTGTTATACAATCTTGCCTGGATCTCTCCTGCACGGGCGATATCTATATTGTACTTCTCTGCAAGGAGCTGCAGGTTTTTACTGGTGAATTGTTGCTCAGCCTGTGAAAGCGTGATGGTAACAGTGTCTTGTTGTGCATTTGCGTTAAAGATGGCTGCCCATACCAATGCAACAGGCATGAAAAGCTTTAGATGAAGCGGGGACTTCATGGTGATGTCGGTTAAAATGTGTAAATAAGTCTGCCAGGAAGCGGCAGACCAAAACAAATGATGGCAAGACTATTTGTTGATCAGCATTTAGGCGGAGGCGCTACAATTTCGGTGCTTACCAGGGGAATTTTTTCGACCGGGTGTGTGCCGTAGTGAAGAAGGTCGGTCCTGGGGACTGCCTGCGGACGAAGATACACCGGGTCGAGCGCCAGGTGATAGTCGACCAGTTTCACCAGGTGAAAATTCTGACCCTGGTCATCATCGTTATCAACAGGGTTGTTGTTTTGATGAATATTGAGGCTCGCGTATACAAACTCTATCAGTGTGTTCACATCACGTTCCTGCTGTCCGCTGCGGTTATAGATATCCTTTTCTGCTGTTTGGGGCAGGAACATCGAACCGTTGACGTGGACGAACATAACAAATATGACGATGAGTTTTTTCAACATTGGTTCGCAAATATAATCTCCGTTTTATTGTTGCTGGTTATTGCGATGTTAAGAAACCAAACAACACATTGTTGCAGGTTACGTGAATCACAGATAATCAAACGATCATGAACGATATCTTATTTCGTTAACGGGGTCGATAACAATTCATAAACAAAAATAGGTGAGCTGCAGGTAGTAATTACTATTGTACAGTGAAGGAGGCGGGGCGGATGCGGAAAAAAAAGGCCCCTTGAAGAAGAG
>JAGWTK010000011.1 GCA_028876035.1 Bacteroidota bacterium | reverse complement strand
TACGCGTGGCCATTCCAGCATATGCATCCACCGCTCACCATAACTTTTCTCGGTACCGGCACCAGCAGCGGTGTTCCCATGATTGCCTGTCCCTGCAATGTGTGCCATTCGGCAGATCCCCGCGACAAACGGCTCCGGAGCAGTATCCTGGTGCAATCAGCTACTACCAGCATCGTGGTGGATACAGGTCCCGATTTCCGCTACCAGATGCTCCGCGCCCAGGTGACCCATCTCGACGGAATCATTTTCACCCATCCCCACAAAGATCATGTGGCCGGGCTGGATGATGTACGTGCCTTCAATTTTTTCAGCGGCAAGCCCATGAACATTTATGCCAATGAACTAACGCAGGAAGTGATCATCCGGGAGTTTCCCTACGCATTTACAGATACCAAGTATCCCGGTCTGCCCGAGATCACACTTAATCCCATCGACAGCCAGCCCTTTATCATCGGTGATATCACCATTCTACCCATCACCGTCTGGCACCTGAAAATGCCGGTACTGGCTTTCCGTTTTGGCAACTTTACCTATATCACCGACGCCAATCGCATCGATGACAGCGAAAAAGAAAAGATCAAAGGTTGCGATACCGTTGTGTTAAACGCGTTGCGAAAAGAAAAACACGTATCTCATTTTTCACTCAATGAAGCAATTGCCATGGCCGGCGAACTTGGCGCGCGGCAAACACTGTTTACCCACCTGAGTCACCAAATGGGCCTTCATGCCGAAGTGGATGCAGCGCTCCCGGAAAACATCCGTTTAGCGTATGATAATCTACGCCTGCAAATGGTGTAAAAACTTACCACCGCTACAGATTCCCTGCTAGCTTGAGCCCATGTCAAAGGGTTCGGAATTCATCAAAGACTATTTCAGCTTCAGCCGGCGTGAGCGTACCGGCATTTTTACATTACTCGTATTGATCGTCATCGCCGCTATCTGGCCCAGCTTCTGGCCTGGAGCCGAAGAACCGCCGGTCTCCGCAGCAGACAAACAGGCCCTGGAACAATTGGCAGCAAGCATAGCCAACAACAAAGACGACAGCGGAACCCTTGAGCCGCAAGAAAAAACCAGGTTTACAAGCAAATTCACCGGTGAGGGGGTCGCTGCAGGACCTATGTTTTACTTCGACCCCAATAATGCCAGCGAAGCCGACTGGCGTGCACTGGGATTGCGCGACAAAACCATCGGCACCATCGGGCGCTACCTCGCCCACGGCGGACGATTCCGAAAAGCACAAGATTTGTCAAAAGTGTATGGCCTCCGGAAGACAGAGTATGAACGCTTGCTACCCTGGGTAAGGATTCAAACAGTAAAAGCTGAGCGGACTAACGAATACCAATACCCGAAGACGGAAAGGGCGGCAGAAATCAAACGCAGTGTCGGCGTCATTGACATCAACCTTGCTGATTCTGCGGCTTGGGTAGCCCTTCCAGGTATTGGCCCTGCGCTGGCTGGCAGAATCCTTCGATTCAGGGAAAAACTGGGTGGCTTCTATACCCCCGATCAAGTGGGCGAAACCTGGGGACTGCCGGATGTTGTTTTTCAAAAGATAAAGCAGCGCTTACAAAGTGACCACCCTACGCTTCGACAGTTGGATATAAACACAATCGATGCAAACACCCTGCGCCAACATCCCTACCTCCGCTGGAATCTTGCCAATGCCATCGTGCAATACCGCAACCAGCACGGATTATTCTCCTCCAAGGAAGACCTGCTTCGTATAGCACTCATTGACCAGGCAACCCTGGATAAAATCAGTCCCTATCTTACATTCAGCAACCCTGTAAAAAAAGAGTGAAAATGAACGATTGGCGACCCTAACACTTGTTAGTTTCGGTAAAATTGTGTTACTTACAGCGTCCTTCGGACAGGCCTCGGCCATTGCTTGCATTTTTTTCCTCCTAAACACGATTGCTTGCCTTTTTTATGGAATTCCAACCATCAGAATTAACCCAGCATATTGCCCAATCGGCCCGCGATTTCGCCCGCCAGTATATTCGTCCGCATGTCATGGAATGGGATGAATCCCAAATTTTCCCGGTGGAAGTATTTAAGGAATTGGGAAAGATGGGTATGATGGGTGTGCTGGTGCCCGAATCTTATGGTGGAGCAGGCCTTGGCTATTTCGAGTACGTAGCCATCATCAGTGAAATTGCCAAAGTGTGTGGATCGATCGGACTCAGTGTAGCGGCACACAATTCACTTTGCACTGGACATATTTTATATTTCGGCAATGAAAGGCAGAAGCAGCACTACCTGCCCAAACTTGCTTCGGGCGAATTCATCGGGGCCTGGGGACTTACTGAACCCAATACGGGCAGCGATGCGGGCAATATGAAATGTGTGGCGCAACGCGATGGCAACGACTGGGTCATCAATGGCACCAAATGCTGGATCACGCATGGAATTACGGGGGACGCAGCGGTAGTGATTTGCCGAACGGGTGAACCGCGCACAAGGGATAACTCTACCGCTTTTATCATCGACCGGGGAACGCCTGGTTTCCGCGGCGGAAAAAAAGAAAACAAGCTCGGTATGCGCGCCAGCGAAACCGCTGAAATGATCTTCGATAACTGCCGTATTCCCGATTCCTGCAGAATGGGCGAGGTAGGAGAGGGGTTCAAGCAGGCGATGAAAGTGCTGGACGGAGGACGGATATCTATTGCTGCGCTTAGTCTCGGTATTGCGCATGGTGCTTACGAAGCAGCCCTGCAATATTCAAAAGAACGCCAGCAGTTTGATCAACCGATCTCCAACTTCCAGGGCATCGCCTTTAAACTGGCCGATATGGCTACAGAAATAGCCGCCGCGGAACTCCTGGTCATGCAAGCCGCCGATTTGAAGAACCGGGGCAAAAGCGTGACCAAAGAAGCGGCGATGGCAAAATATTATGCCAGCGAAACCGCTGTCAAAGTAGCCAATGATGCGGTGCAGATCTTTGGCGGTTATGGATACACCAAAGATTTCCCGGTAGAGAAATATTACCGCGATGCCAAACTGTGCACCATTGGCGAAGGCACTTCAGAAATTCAGAAAATTGTGATAGCCCGCGAAGCGCTGAAGGGATGAGCAGGCCTGGTGTAACTAGCCCAGGAAATCGTCATCCTGCTTCGGTGCATATTTGTCGAACACCTTTTCAATGGCCCCTGCAAACAGCGGGAACTTGTCTTTCGCAAAATTCTTTACAATTTCTACTGCTTTCAACGCCTGTTTTTCGGTAAGGCCTTCAGCCATTAATTTATTGATGAGCTCCTGCATACATGAATAATTAGGTAACTCAAGGTAAGCCATAAAAAAAGCCGGAAAAAATCCGGCTCGTAATAATGAGTGCACTTTATAAGGTTACGCTACTTTCAACAAGCTCATCTTGCTTTTATCGAATTTCTTTTTTGCGTATTCAAATGTTAAATGGAATGTTTTTTCCTTACCGGAAGGTAGCTCAAACATGGCATCGGTAAGAATGCTTTCGCAGATGCTGCGCAATCCGCGGGCGCCCAGCTTGTATTCCATGGCTTTTTCTACCATAAAATCCAGTACTTCATTGTCGATTTCAAGGCGGATGCCTTCGATTTCAAACAGTTTCTTGTATTGCTTTACCAGCGAATTCTTCGGCTCGGTAAGTATAGAGCGCAGCGTGTTGGCATCGAGCGGATTGAGGTAAGTGACTACTGGCAAACGGCCCAGTAATTCCGGGATCAACCCAAACTGTTTCAAATCGGGTGCGTTCACGTATTGCAGCAGATTCTTCTTCATGTGTTCCTGCTGTTCTTTGTTTACATTGAACCCAATCGCATTGGTATTTACGCGGCGGGCAATCAGTTTATCGATTCCGTCGAAAGCACCCCCGCAGATAAAGAGAATATTCTGCGTGTTGATCTTGATGAGTTTTTGTTCCGGGTGTTTGCGTCCTCCCTGTGGCGGCACCAATACATCGGTACCTTCCAACAGTTTCAGCATTCCCTGTTGTACGCCTTCACCGCTAACATCGCGGGTGATGGAAGGGTTGTCGCCTTTACGGGCAATTTTATCGATCTCATCGATGTATACAATGCCTCTTTCAGCAGCAGCCACGTCGTAATTGCACACCTGCAGCAGGCGGGTAAGAATACTTTCCACATCTTCCCCTACATAACCAGCTTCCGTAAATACGGTAGCATCTACAATTGCGAAGGGAACATTCAGCAATTTGGCAATGGTCTTGGCAAGCAGGGTTTTACCGGTTCCGGTCTCACCCACCATAATAATATTGCTCTTTTCAATTTCTACATCGTTTTCGGCAACCTTTTGCTGCAACCTTTTATAGTGATTGTATACGGCAACCGCCAGCACTTTCTTGGCATCATCCTGTCCGATCACATATTCATCGAGGAATCGCTTTATTTCGATGGGCTTTTTTACGTTCAGCTTAAATTGAGAGGAACCTGGATTTGCTTCACTGCGGATCATCAGTTCCTGCTCGATGATCTCCTGTGCGTGTTCTACACAGTTTTCACAGATATGTCCTTCCTGTCCGGCAATCAGGATTTTAACCTCATCGCGACTTCGTCCACAAAAAGAACAATGCAAGGTGTTTTTTGCCATAGTGGTAAGTGTGCAGCCCTTTTTGGGGGCAAATACAAAGGTCACAAACTTTTTTAGTTAATCCAACACCCTGCCAACAAAATAAAAACCGCCTGAATAGCGGTTTTTACTGTGTTTTTCGGCCTTTAATCTCCCTATAATTTGTCGATAAGTGCGTCCACGATGCCATACTCAATGGCTTCTTTTGCATCCATCCAGTAGTCGCGGTCAAAATCTTTCATGATCTGTTCGAACTTCTTGCCGCAGTTTTCAGCGAGAATGCGGGCCGAAATCTCTTTTGTCTTTTTGGTCTGTTTGGCCTGTATTTCAAGGTCGGCACTTACCGCCTGGTAATAACCGCCAATACTTGGCTGGTGGATCATCACTTCGGCGTGGGGATAGATAAACCTTCTGCCCTTTGTACCACCACTCAATAAAATGGATCCCATGGAAGCCGCGAGTCCCATATTAATGGTGCTTACCGGGCTTTTCAGCATTTTCATGGTATCGTAGATGACCATGCCGCTGGTAACAATGCCACCCGGACTATTGATAAAAAATTTAATCTCTGCGCCTGGCTTATCTGCGTCGAGCAGGAGCATTTTTGTTACGACATCCTTGGCAGATTTGTCGTCAACACCACCCCAGAGATACACACTGCGGGTGTCGAAGAAATATTTCTCCAGCTTCTTGCCCAGCATCATGGTATCTGGTTGCGGCTTTTCTTCTTTCGGATCGTCTTCCGGTTCTTCTTCTGCTGAAACGAGTGGTTCCAGGAATCTTTTATTCAGGTACATATTGGTAATGTTGTAGGATGAGTGTTATCAGGATAATTAGTCGTTCTTTTTGTCTTTGCGCGGATTGGTGAGCAGTACTTCGTCTACCAGGCCATATTCTTTCGCTTCCATAGCAGTCAGCCAGTAGTCGCGTTCACTGTCTTTTTCGATTTGCTTACCGGTTTTGCCTGTGTGGAAAGCCGTGATTTCGTACAGCTCTTTTTTAAGCTTCTTGATTTCATTCACCGTAATTTCAATATCACTTGCTTGTCCGCCAATAGCACCACTGGGCTGGTGCATCATAATACGGCTGTGCTTGAGGGCAGTGCGTTTTCCCTTTGTTCCCGCGCACATTAGCACCTGGCCCATCGAAGCGGCCATGCCGATGCAAATCGTAGACACATCTGGGGTTACATATTGCATGGTATCGTACACGCCAAGACCGGAATATACGCTGCCACCAGGACAGTTAATATACATCTGGATATCACGGTTGCGATCGGTGCTGTCAAGAAACAGTAATTGCGCTGTGACAATATTGGCTACTTCGTCGTTGATCGGGTAGCCGAGGAAAATAATCCGGTCCATCATCAAACGGCTGTAAACATCCATTACTGCGATGTTCATGGGCCGTTCTTCAATGATATTGGGGGTAAGGTTGTTTACTTCGTATTTCTGGTAGTCGTTGAGTGTATTGCTGGAGATCCCACGGTGTTTTACCGCGTATTGCCTGAACTCTTTGCCGAGGTCTATCATGGTTAAACTATTAAAGATGAAGCAATTTAAGGCATTGTGTGCACCAAATACCATGCAAAGCCTAAAAACGGACAAATTGACGTTTTAGCAGGCAGCATAAAAAAAGCCCCTTGCGGGGCCTTTCTATTATAGTGTTTTTTATCTAGTGGTGGTGATGATGTGCTTCCTGCATTTTCGTAAATTCTTCTGCAGAAATTGCCTGCTCCACGGGGTTTACCTGTGTCTCTGCCCAGCTAAACACTTTATCGGTTTGGATACGATGATAGCTGTCTTCCACAAATTTCTTATCCTTCATCATGCGATCAACATAGTCGTTGATCCAGGGTTGATCCATATCCATGCTCTGGCCGCCCATATAACTAAGCAACTGGTTCTTTGCAAAGGCACGGAGGTCGTCGGGCTGTACTTCAATTTGGTTATTCTTTACCAGCTGATCAACAATCAACGTCCATTTCAGTGAGTTGATGAAAGAGGGGTATTCACTTTCCACCTGTTCTGCCGTCTTTGGCTTTTCACCGCCATTCTGCATCCAGCGTTTCAGAAATGATTCCGGAAATTCAATCTGCGTGTGGTCAAGCAGGAAGTGATAAATCTGATCGCTTAGCTGGTTACGGCTTTGTGCATCCCAGTATTTTTCTATTTCCTGTTTTACTTCTTCACGGAATGCTTCGGGGCTGCTGATTTCTTTATTGGGGTAAACCGCTTTGAAAAATTCTTCGTTCAATTCTGCTTTCTCAATCAGGCCCACCTTTGTGATCACCAGTTTGAAATATTTTGCTGCATCTGCTTCTTCCAGGCCAAGATCTTTCAGGATAAAATCCCTTTCTTTTTCATCGAATGCAGTGGACAACTGAATCACTACGGTGTCATCTTTCTTTTTACCCATCAGGCTGGGGCGGATGCTTTCACTGAAATATTTTACGAGCAGTGAATTGTCTTTGCTGATACCGCCTTCAACGGGGTTGCCCGATTCATCTGATTCAACAAAGGTTACATTGAGCACATTTTCTTCACTGCTCACTTCCTCCGGTTCGGTCATTTTGCCATTGCGTGTTTGCAAACGGCTGATTTCTTCTTCAATCGTTGCTTCAGGAGCTGCCACTTTGTAGCGGGTAAGCGGGGCGGTGCCGAGATTGGGCAAGGTGAAAGCGGGCTTGAGGCCTACTTCAAAAGCGAAGGCGTATTCTGCCGGGCTGTTCATGTTCAGGCGGCTCGCATCGTTTTCCGGAAGGGGTAGTGGCTGCGCAAAAATTTCAAGCTGTTCGTTCACCATGTAGTCAGACAAACCCTTCTCCACTGATTTAAGGACCTCATCTGCAAAAACAGAGGAGCCGTACATTTTCTTTACCATGCCGGCAGGCACCATGCCTTTGCGAAAGCCGGGTATATTGGCCTGTTTGCTGTAATTCTTAATGGCTTTTTCGAAAGAGGGAAGGTAATCGTCTTTGGCTACGGTAACTACAATCTTCTCATTGAGTAAACCGATGTTTTCCCTGGTAACCGTTGGCATATGCGTGATTTACGGGGTCCGGGCGAGAACACGGACCATTGTTGAAGGTTAAAAAATATGTTTTGTCAGCTGCCGCCCGTTTTGGCTTCCGGCCGGACTTGTGCGGATGATAGGGGTCGAACCTACATGCCTTGCGGCGCCAGATCCTAAGTCTGGTGCGTCTGCCAATTTCGCCACATCCGCTGCCCATTTTTGGGACGGCAAAGCTAGTCCTTTTGAACTAGAAAACCCGTGTTTTTTTCGTAAATTCGTCGTCCATGGATACCGTTGCTGTAACGCCTAAATACAACCTGAATGAAGAGCAGGAAAAGAAGCTTATCTTACGCGAATACAGGGCTTTATTACGCAGTTTAAAACCGAAATTAAAGCCAGGAGATAAGGAACTGATCCGGCATGCTTTTGAGATGGCAGCGGAGGCCCACAAAACCATGCGCCGCAAAAGCGGCGAGCCTTATATCCTGCACCCCCTTGCCGTTGCCCAAATTTGCGTGGAAGAAATCGGGCTGGGTGTACGCTCCACTATCTGCGCCCTGCTACACGATACTGTGGAGGATACCGATATTTCTCTCGAGGACGTTCAGCGGGAATTCGGTCTGGAAATAGCAAGGATCGTAGACGGACTAACCAAAATCTCCAACGTCATTGACGTAAACGCTTCGCAACAGGCGGAGAACTTCAAAAAAATATTGCTGACCCTTACCGACGATCCAAGGGTAATTCTCATCAAACTGGCCGATCGCCTGCACAACATGCGTACGCTCGAGAGCATGAAGCGCGAAAAGCAGCTGAAGATTGCTTCCGAAACCGTGTATGTATACGCACCGCTGGCGCATCGCATGGGTTTGTACAATATCAAGACCGAGCTCGAAGACCTGGCGATGAAATACCTCGAGCTGGATACCTACAAAGAAATCGCGCGCAAGCTTGCCGAAACAAAACGGGAACGTACCCGCTATATCAACGAATTTATTCGTCCCATCAAAGAAAAACTGGAAAAAGGCAATTACCAGTTTGAGATCCAGGGCCGTCCCAAAAGCATCCATTCCATCTGGAATAAGATGAAGAAAAAAGGAGTGACGTTTGAAGAGGTATACGATCTCTTTGCGATTCGTATTATCCTGGATTCGCCTCCCGAAAAAGAAAAACAGGATTGCTGGAGTGTGTACTCGATGATCACGGATGAATATACGCCTTCACCCGAACGCCTGCGCGACTGGCTCAGCAACCCGAAGAATAACGGATACGAAGCATTGCATACGACAGTGATGGGGCCCCAGGGAAAATGGGTAGAAGTGCAGATACGCACCCGGCGCATGAATGAAATCGCAGAGAAGGGCCTGGCAGCGCACTGGAAATACAAAGAAGATACCTCCGATGAAAGCCGCTTCGATAAATGGTTTCAGCAGATCCGTGAAGTACTCAATACGCAGGATACTGACTCGATCGATTTTCTGCAGGATTTTAAAACTTCGTTCCTGGCCGAAGATATCTACGTGTACACGCCCAAAGGTGATGTGAAAATGCTGCCGGTTGGATCCACGGCACTCGACTTTGCCTTTTCCATCCACAGTGCCGTAGGTTCGCAATGTATTGGCGCGAAGGTGAACCATAAACTGGTGCCGATTAGCCATAAGCTGCGCAGCGGTGACCAGGTGGAGATCATCACATCGGGTAAACAAAAACCCAGTGAAGACTGGCTGGGATTCGTAGTAACCGCGAAAGCCAAGGCTAAAATCAAAGATGCGCTGAAAGAGGTTAAGCGGGGTATTGCCGAAGAAGGCAAATATACCCTGCAACGAAAGCTGGAAGGAATGGGAGCGTCTTTTAGTCAGCATAATATCGACGAACTCACTAATTTCTATAAGTTCAATTCTTCGCTGGATCTGTTCTACGCGATTGCCGTAAAATCAATAGATCTTAAAGAACTGAAAGAGTTCCAGCTGCTGGGCGATCGCCTGGAAATGCCCAAGCCGGTGCGCGTGCCGGTGGAACCGAAGACAGATTCGGGTTTATCAACGCTTGCAAAAAAAGATACCGAGCTGATCATTTTTGGCGAAAGCAGTGATAAGATCATGTACACCCTGGCGAATTGCTGCAAGCCGATACCCGGTGACGACGTGTTTGGCTTCGTAACCACCGGTAAAGGCTTAACAATTCACCGGACCAATTGTCCGAATGCCGCCAAACTGATGGCCAATTATGGGCACCGCATCGTTAAAACCAAATGGGCAAAGAACAAAGAAATTTCTTTCCTCACTGGTCTCAAAATTGTTGGAATTGATGATGTGGGCGTGATACATAAAATTACCAACCTTATATCGGGTGAGATGAAGATCAATATCAGCGCACTCACCGTAGAAGCCATTGAAGGTATCTTTCACGGAAATATCAAAGTGTTTGTGCACGACAAAGAAGAACTCGATGAACTGGTGCAGAAATTGCTTCGCCTGAGCGGAATCCAGCGGGTAGACCGCTATGATGCAGAAAAGGAGTAAACGCCCCGGGAAAACAGGCTGCAGAGAATAAAAATATTTACACTGAATTTGTTGAAAACTCTTTAAAACAAATCGGGCCATTCCTCTATTTTTGCGGCTTCTGAATCATTCGTTCAATCAATTGTTTTATGGTAGATGCGATACTGGGACTCCAGTGGGGCGACGAAGGAAAAGGTAAGATTGTAGATTTCTTCGCGCCGGGTTACGATGTGATTGCCCGTTTCCAGGGCGGTCCCAATGCCGGACACACACTGTATGTAGGCGATAAAAAAGTGGTACTGCACCAGATTCCATCCGGCGTATTTCATGAAAAAACGGTGAACCTGATTGGTAATGGTGTTGTGCTGGATCCGGTTACATTGAAGAAGGAATGTGATATTGTTGCATCTTTTGGCGTAGATGTCCGCAAAAACCTGTTTATTTCCAAACGCACCAATATTATTGTTCCCACGCACCGTGCGCTCGACAAAGCCTCTGAACTGGCCAAGGGGAATGATAAGATTGGTTCTACATTAAAAGGAATTGGTCCTGCTTACATGGACAAAACCGGTCGGAACGCGCTGCGCGTAGGTGATATCATCGACCATAATTTCAAGCAGGCCTACCAGCAACTGCGCAGCAAACACCTTCAGCTGCTGGCGAATTTCAACTTCAACGAAGATATCAGTGCCTGGGAGCAGGAGTTCTTTGAAGCGATTGAATTCCTGCGCACGCTGAATATTGTCAACGGCGAATATTTTATCAACGATAAAATTGCGCAGGGCAAAAAGGTGCTGGCAGAAGGCGCACAGGGGAGCATGCTGGATGTAGACTTCGGCACTTTCCCTTTTGTTACCTCTTCCAATACCACCAGTTCTGGCATATGTTCCGGCCTGGGTATTGCGCCGCAGCAAATCCGCGATATACTCGGCGTTACCAAAGCCTACTGCACACGCGTTGGCAGCGGACCATTTCCAACGGAATTGCTGAACGAAACCGGCGAGACGCTGCGCAAACTCGGCAACGAATTTGGCGCAACAACGGGCAGGCCCAGACGATGTGGATGGATCGACCTCGTGGCATTGCGTTATGCCTGTATGATCAATGGGGTTACGAAACTGGTTATGACCAAAGCCGACATCCTCGATCATTTTGATCAACTGGAAGTGTGTACATCCTATAAAATCGATGGACAAGAAACAAAAGAGGTTCCTTTCCAGATGACACAGCATGCCATTGAACCGCAATGGAAATCGTTCAGCGGATGGAAATGCAACACGTCCGAAATAAAAACCTTTTCTGCATTACCGCAAACGATGAAAACATATGTTGATTTCATCAATGATTATACAGGCGTAAAAGTGTCACACATTTCGAATGGACCAGGAAGAGAGCAATTGATTGCTACAGAATAGTCTCAAAAAATGTCTAAAAAAATTTGGCGGATTAAAAACTTCGCTGAAATTTTACATGAATCAAAAATCCTATTAGACCATGGCGAAGTCAAGTAAGGACAAACCGGTAAAGAAGGCTGCACCGAAAGATGCAGAAGAAAAAGCGGAGAAGCCGTCCCCGAAAACAAAGAAACCGGCGGACGATGATGATGACGATGATGAAGAAATGGACGACTTGCCCAAGTCTGCCAAAGGAAAAGCTGCACCCAAGGGAAAAAAAGAAGATGATGACGATGATGACGACGACGATGTTGATGTAGAAGATGATTGGGAAAAAGTAGAGGAAGAAGAAGATTGGGATCCTGACTTTGATGAGTTCGACATACCCAAATCGAAAACCAAGAAAAGTACCGGTGGAGGTGCTGCGAAGAAAGGCAAGGGTGATGATGATGATCTGGGTGTAGATGACGACTTCAAAGATATGGACCTTTTCAACGACAGCGGGTTCGACGACGAAGACGACGATTATTAAACAATGCCTGGCGGGAATTCGCCAACAGCATACAAAAGTAAACAGGTGTTGAATGGAGCCATCCTTCAGCACCTGTTCTCATTTGGCACACCTGCAGCTGATGGAACCCGCGTTTGTGCCTGCACGTTATCTGCTTACTGCGGGGCTTTAAACCATAGCACAAAAAAACGCCGGGGGTGCCGGCGCTTGTAGAAAAACAGGGAACAATTATTTTTTTGCCATCCGGGTAACCATGATGCTACTGTCTTTTGCAGCCGCGCTGCCAGCATTGTTCAATGTATTGCTGAGCAGTAGCTGGATAGATTCATTCAGTATCTGGTATTTGTTCGCTGCAAACATATCCATTTTGTCTGCCGGTAGTTTTAGTTCATAGCTATTGCTGGCCCCTGCCATCACTTTGTCAAAGTCGGGATTGTACCGGGCGAAATCAGCCGGGTCCATCATCAGGTTGCGGGCGATTACACTGCCCTGGTATTTGCCGGTAATACTAAGCGTTTTTGCAGTCGCTTCTTCACCAGCGTTGAGACGGCGGTTGAAAATATAAGTGCCGTTTACCCCATAGTTTTCATCGGTCTCTTTTTTGGTAAGGGTGCAGATGCCGCCCTGTCCTTCAAAAATATAATGGGTGCCGATGAATTTCTTAACATGGTTACGGCTTTCTGCAGGGAGATAGTATTGCAAATCCCAGAAATTGCGGCTGCCGCTGCGACGAATGGCTTTAAGCACATTGCCTGCACCACCATTGTAAGCTGCAATCACCAGCAACCAGTCGCCAAATTGATCATACAGGTCGTTCAGGTAGCGTGCTGCGGCATGGGTGCTCTTGATATAATTCGTCCGCTCATCTACTTTATGGCTTACTTTCAGACCAAGCGTGCGTGCAGTCGCCGGCATCAGCTGCCAGGGGCCAACCGCACCCGCCCATGAGACGGCGCTGGTATGTAACCTGGATTCAATGACGGCCAGGTACTTCAATTCCTTAGGCAGGTTGTGCTGCACCAGGATTGCATCCATCACATTAAAATAAGGCTTACCCCAGCCGCGCATGTCTTCGAGGTCTCTGCTGTTGTGCTCGATATAGTCCTGCACAAAACTGATCGCGCGTGGATTAAGCCGTGGGCCAGCAGTAGTTACGTTATCTGCATCAAAAAGGTCTTTGAACCCCTTTGTCTTCGCGGGTGCTGCAGTGGTAGCCACCAGCGTTGTTGTAGTGTCGGTACTATCGCTTACAGCTTTAACAGACTGTACAGCAATAGCTGCACCTGCCACCGAAACTGGCTGTTGGGCCGCGTTTCCCTGCAGGGCGATTAACAATACAAAGGCTTGAAATACAAACTGCTTCATGCGTAATGATTTCGTTCACAAATGTCAATAACGGCAGTTGGGACGATCGCATCTTTCAGCAGGATACCGGAGGATTAGAATGAGCTGGGTTAGCGTGCTGGATCAACAATTATTGAGCCAGTAATTGTTGAGACAGGCGGAGTAAAGATACTTCGGAAAACTGGTTCGACATAACCTGGAGGCCGAAGGGGAGCCCGTTGGAATGGGTGAAGAGGGGGAGGGAAATACCGGGAATACCCACTAAATTGGCATAAACCGTGTAAATATCAGCAAGATACATAGCGATGGGATCTTCCATCTTTTCGCCAATTTTGAAGGCGGTGGTGGGTACCGTGGGAAGAATAATGGCGTCGTACTGTTTGAATATTTCCTGCGTTTTTTCAGCTAGTTTACGTCTAACCTTCTGAGCCTTAGTAAAATACGCATCAAAGTAGCCGGCGCTCAAAACGAAGGTTCCGAGCAGGATCCGGCGCTGTACTTCCTTGCCAAAGCCGTGGGAGCGATTCTCCTTGTAAAACTCCGTTAAATCGGATCCCCGCTCCGGGTGCCGGTATCCGTACCGCACGCCGTCGTAGCGGGACAGGTTAGAGGAGGCCTCGGCAGTGGTCAATACGTAATAGGTCGGTACGATATAGTCCATGAGCCCAAAGGAAACCGGTTCAACGGTATGTCCTTTTGAACGAAGTGTATCTATATAACCAGTAATGGTAGCGGCCATTTCGGCATCCAATCCCGGGTGGTGCAGGGCATCTTCAAAATAGGCAATTCGCATCGGTCCTGCAGGCGCTGCACATTCTTTGCTGTAGGCGGGAACCGGAACGCTGGCTACCGTACTGTCGAAAGCATCTGCCCCGGCTATTACTTCCAGCGTGAGCGCCGTGTCGGTAATATTGGTGGCAAAAACGCCAATCTGGTCAAACGAGGATCCGTAAGCAATCAGTCCGTAGCGCGACACGCGGCCATAGGTGGGTTTCAGTCCAACGATACCACAGAAATCAGCCGGCTGCCGAACCGAGCCACCAGTATCGCTTCCCAGGCTTACCATACACATTCCGGCCTGCACAGCTACAGCCGATCCGCCAGAAGATCCGCCGGGTACATAGGCTTCGTTTGCCGCATTGCGCGTGGGTCCATACGCTGAGTTTTCGTTGCTGGAACCCATGGCAAATTCGTCGCAGTTGCAGGCACCAATGATAATGGCCTGTTCATCGAGCAGGTGTTGGACTGCCGTAGCGTTATAAGTAGAAGTAAAACCTTCGAGGATATGCGAAGCGGCCGTCACCGCATGGCCTTTGTAACAGATAACGTCTTTGATGGCTACCACTACGCCGTGGAATTTTCCCATCGGATGCCCGGCTTTGCGTTGGGCATCCAGTGCCTTGGCCTGGTCCAATGCTTCCGGCGCATACACGGCGGTGAAAGCATTCAGGTTTTTTCTTTCTTCAATACGGCGCAAAAAAAACTCAACGGCTTCCACGCAACTGGTGGTGCCATTGAGTAATTCGTTTTGATATTCCGGTATTGATCGAAAACTAAACAAGGTGGTAGGAGGGAGAAAAGAAAGGGGTATTAAGCCGTTTTGTTGTCTTTCTCTTTCAAACCTTCTTCGATCTCTTTGGTAACATTGCTTTTTGCATCGTTGAACTCACGGATACCCTTACCCAGTCCGCGCATCAGTTCAGGAATTTTGCGGCCACCAAACAACAGCAGTACAATGATCAGGATGATGATAATTTCCTGCGTTCCAAGAACACCCAGCATCACCGGTTTTATAGAAGCTAACAGCATAAAAAAAGATTGAAGATCAAAGATAATAAGAGATTACGAATAGGAGTACCTTTTTTCTTTGCACAAGCAAGGTATTAACGAATGAGAAACAAATAAAAAAACGCCCCTGAAAGGCGTCTTTAAAAATATAGAAGAGTAAGCTTTTCTTATGCTTTTTCTGTAACAACTGCCATCTTCTTCTCCTGGATCCTTGCCCTCTTACCACTTCTTTCGCGGAGGTAATAGAGTTTAGCGCGGCGAACTTTACCAGTTTTATTGAGCAGGATGCTGTCAATATTTGGTGAAAACAACGGGAAAGTTCTTTCAACGCCTACGCCATCGGAAATCTTACGAACAGTGAAGGTTTGGGTAAAACTGGTACCCTGCCTTTTGATCACATCTCCACGGAAACCCTGGATACGTTCTTTACCACCTTCAATGATTTTATAGTTTACAGTCACGTTATCGCCAGCCTTGAATTTAGGGAACTGTTTTCCCTGGGTAAGCTTCTCGTGAACAAATGCTACGGCGTTCATATCATTCAATTTTATGGGACGGCGAAGGTAGGGGAATTCGTCGAAAACAGGAACTGCCCCGGCCATTTTTTTATCAAATCCTGCTTTTTTTCTAGCGGGCCACGTTCACGGCTCTTTTTTCGCGAATCACGGTCACTTTGATCTGACCCGGATAGGTCATCTCTGTTTGGATCTTCTGGGCTATTTCGAAGGAAAGGCGGTCGCTGTCTGCATCCGTAACTTTTTCTGCCTCAACAATAACGCGCAGCTCCCGGCCGGCCTGGATGGCATAGGCTTTTTCCACGCCCTGGTAGGTCATGGCCAGGTTCTCCAATTCTTTGATGCGCTGAAGGTATTGTTGCATGATTTCGCGCCGCGCACCCGGACGGGCGCCGCTGATGGCATCGCAGGCCTGGATGATGGGCGAAATCACGTATTGCATTTCCATTTCGTCGTGGTGGGCACCAATGGCATTCACCACTGCGGGGTTTTCACCATATTTCTCGGCCAGTCGGGCACCGAGCAATGCGTGGCTCAGTTCGCTTTCTTCGTCGGGTACTTTACCGATATCGTGGAGCAGACCGGCACGTTTGGCCAGTTTAGGGTTCATGCCCAGTTCAGCTGCCATGGTCGCGCAAAGGTTGGCTACTTCCCGGCTGTGCATGAGCAGGTTCTGACCATAGGAAGAGCGGAAACGCATTTTACCCACGATCCTGACCAGTTCTTTGTGTAAGCCGTGGATACCGAGTTCGATCACGGTGCGCTCGCCAATTTCGGCGATTTGTTCTTCTATCTGGCGGCGGGTTTTCTCTACCACTTCTTCGATACGGGCGGGGTGGATACGACCATCGGCTACGAGGCGCTGCAAACTGATGCGGGCGATCTCGCGGCGGAGCGGGTCGAACGATGACAATACAATGGCTTCCGGGGTATCGTCCACAATCAGGTCAACCCCTGTGGCGGCTTCAATGGCGCGGATATTACGGCCTTCGCGACCGATGATCTGGCCCTTAATCTCATCGCTTTCCAGGTTAAACACCGTGATGGAGTTTTCAATCGCCTGTTCAGCAGCCGTGCGCTGAATGGATTGAATAATAATCTTGCGCGCTTCCTTATTGGCTTTCTGACGGGCATCGTCGATGATCTCCTGCTGCATCCCGAGGGCTCGGGTTTGTGCTTCCTGTTTCAGGCTTTCAATCAGCTGGTTACGTGCATCTTCGGCCGATAACTGGGCCACTTTTTCGAGGCGACGGATATGTTCTTCCTGGTGTTTCTCCAGTTCCGTCCGTTTTACATTGATGACTTCTATCTGGCGGTTCAGGTTCTCTTTGATGGCCTCGTTTTCCTTCAGGTGTTTGTCGAGCGTAGCCTCTTTCTGGTTGATGGAAATTTCTTTCTGCTTGATGCGGTTTTCGTTCTCGCCGATTTTCCGGTTGCGGTCGAGCACTTCGCGGTCATGCTCAGATTTCAGCTGCACAAACTTCTCCTTGGCCTCCAGCATTTTCTCCTTCTTGATGGTTTCGGCATTGGTTTGTGCATCAGCAATGATTTTCTGCGCCTGCTGTTCGGCTTCTGCTATTTTGTGCTGGGTATTTTTTGCAAAAATGAGTTTACCTACGATAAGTCCGGCCACCAGTGCCACTACTCCAACGATGATCAATAATATGGTAGAATCCATTGAATTTGTTTTTTATACGGTTTACAATCCTCTTATTACTGCCCGCTAAACGCATAGAATTCAGTAAAATAAACAGGTAGGGGCGAAAATACAAAAGATAGCTCAATTTGTTACTGTTGAAATTTTGATAAATGACAAGTCAGTTCCCTGCTTCTGCAGTAATTTGCTTACTTCTAAAAAAATCATCCATGCGCAAACCCGCTCTTGTTCTAGCATTTGTTCTGAGTTCTGCAGCGGCCTTCTCCCAATACCAGGGTTTCGTGATCAAAGGCGACCTGAGTGCATTGAAAGCACCTGCGGAAATGGTTTACCTGAATTATTACCTGGCCGGACAATCGTACCAGGACAGCGCACGGGTAAAAGACGATCACTATCGGTTCGCGGGTAATCTTATGGAACCGGTACAGGCCAGTCTCCGGGTAAAGTACAAGGAGAGCCGTGTGGCCCAAACGCCCGTACCGTTTAACAGCAAGCGCGATTACGCCGTTGTTTTCCTGGAACCATCTGAGATCACCGTCACGTCCGTTGATTCATTTTCGAATGTAACAGTTGCCGGTTCAAAAGCAGACGACGAATACCGCAAGCTCCAGTTGATGGCAAAGCCCTACGACGACCAGCTTGCTTTGTTATATGTGAAAATGAGCGCTGCAAAAAAAGAGAACAACCCTGAAGCGGCCAAGGCATTGGAGCAGATGGTAGACAGTATTGATGCGCTGGCCAACGAAAAAGTGTATGGTGCTTATGTGAAAGCGCATCCGTCCTCGCCACTCGCATTGTACGCACTTCGCAACTGGGCGGGATATGAAGTAGATGCTGAAAAGGTAGAACCAGTCTTCAAGACACTTCCATCCAGCGCACGGAATACGCTGGCGGGAAAAGATATGGCCGATAAAATTGCCATCGCAAAAAAAACAGGGATTGGTCAAATGGCGATGGACTTTACGCAAAACGATACACTGGGACGGCCCGTAAGCCTTACCTCATTCAGGGGCAAATACGTGTTGGTTGATTTCTGGGCCAGCTGGTGCGGACCCTGTCGCGCCGAGAATCCAAACCTGGTGCGCGCTTTCAACAAATACAGGGAGAAAGGCTTCCAGGTGTTAAGTGTTTCGCTCGACCGGCCTGGCGCAAAAGACCGCTGGCTAAAGGCTATCCACGACGACAAGCTGGAGTGGTACCATGTGTCTGACCTGCAATTCTGGAACAATGCAGTGGCGAGACAGTATGGCATTGAAGCGATTCCGCAAAACCTGCTCATCGATCCTGCTGGCAAAATCGTAGGCAAAAACCTGCAGGGGGAGAAACTGGAACAGAAATTAGCGTCGATTTATACCAATTAATACAACCTTTTATAAACTGTTGGGGTCTCCAACTGTATAGCATCTGCAAAAAGTACAACTCTACTACATGAAAAATGCATTTTTAGCTGCGGTCCTGCTGATCGCAGCCTCCGTATCGCTCCAGGCCCAGAAAGTAAACCTGTCCAAGGGTCAAAAAATAGAAACGCTTTCATCCACGAAGATGAGCATGGAAGTGATGGGCCAGAACATGGAGAATGAAGTAATGGCTACTGCCAACCTCGAAGTAAAAGATCAAAATTCGGAAGGCTATGTTTTCGCCAATACCATCCGCCGGATAACTGTCAAAGGAACGGCGATGGGACAGGATATCAATTTCGACTCCGACAAAAAAGAAGACCTGGATGGCCAGATGGGGCAGGCAATGAAAGACAAGATCAATGTGCCGCAGGAATACAAAATCGACAAGGCGGGTAAAATCGTGTCGCTTTCATCGGAAGGTCAGAATGCAGGCGGTGGCATGGGTGATATGATGAACATTACGGGTGAAATGACCAAGGGGCAACCCTTTCCCTTTATTTCGCCCCTGGCCGCTAAATCGGTAAAACCGGGCGATAGCTGGATCGATTCGAGTGGTACCGCCGAAACTTTGAAAACAATCACTACATACACTTTGAAGAGCGCCGGCGCAGATGGAACCGTCATAGGGTTTACCAGCAAATTCGCCAAGAATGGTACGGTTCAGCAGAACGGAATGGAGATACAAATGGATATCGCCGGAACGCAAAATGGCGAATCTACCTATGATACCGGCACCGGTGTTTTGAAAACTTCTGCCAGCACTTCAACTATCACCGGGAATATGTCGGTAATGGGACAAAGCATACCGATCAATGCTACGGTAACGAGCAATACTACGGCGAAGAAGCTTCTTTGAGTACAAAGTACCAAGTACAAAGTACCAAGACGCCCGCTGCGGTGGCTACATCGCGTTTCGGGGCAACGTTACTATATTTGAAAAGTTGACACCTGGCGTATTTTATTGTCTTTGTACTTGGTACTTTGTACCCTTTACGATTCCAACTCCTGGTCCAGCAACCGTTCCATCTTTTCCAGCCGGCTGGTTATTTCATTCACGGCTGGCAGGGCGTTGCCCGATTGCTGGGTGGCGTACCATAGCACCACCATGCCGATATAGTCCTGCATGTCTTTCCCCGCAAACTGGGTTTTGAATTCAATGATTTTGTCATTGATCAGCTTAATGGTCTTGCGCACTACCTCTTCGTCCTGGGGCTCCACCCGCACCCGGTAAGTCCGGTCAGCCAGCACCAAATTGATGGGAATCAATTCTGCCATAAAGTTTATTGTTGTGTTCGAAAATGTTTATATTTATCCACACATTATCCACCAGACCTATTCTTCATGATATGTTTGCTCAACTGCCACCCAAACTGAACCACCATGTTTGCTAAAGTTAAGTCTCCGGTGTTTATCGACTCGCTGAAGTTAGAAGTATCTTCTTCGGTCCCTGCCTGCCTCAAAGCTGTGTTGAAAGATGACAAAGGAAGTGTTTGCAGCACTTTTGAAACCAATACGGCCAGGGTAAACAGTGAATATATCTGGCAAAACCTCAACCACCTTCCCTACGGTGTGTATACGCTGGAAATGTCGCATGGTGAAGAGGAAATGAAAATGCGCCTGGTAAAAAGGGTGTAGTTATTCTTCCAGCAGTTTTATACACCGGTCGATTTCGCGGACGAAAAAATTAATCCGCTTCTCCAGTTGTTTGCGATCCTCCTCCGTCATGTTATTGGTCGCCGTTTTCAGGATGGCCACTTTCTGTTCCAGTTCTTCAATCTGGTTATTGCCGGCGGCCTGCAGTTTCCGCACATGGGACAGCTCCTCTTTTAATTGCTGGTTCTCTTTTTGCAGCGCATGGTGTTTTTTCAGCAATTGCTGAATTTTTTCGTTGATGCGCTGTATATGCTGTTCGAGCGGATTCATGCTTTGGAACCGGAATTTACTTCCTTATTTCTGCATTCAGGTCTGTTTCCATTGCTTTCATGATCTTTTGCATCATGCCGTCGATTTCTTTGTCGGTGAGCGTTTTTTCCTGGTCGAGGAAGGTGAAACTAACGGCCAGTGATTTTTTGCCCGGCCCTAATTTTTCACTTTCAAAAACATCGAACAGCTGCATCGACTGCAGTTTACCCAGTTTAATTTTTTGCACCGTTTGTTCCAGGCTGCTGAAGACAGTGTTAGCAGGAACCACGAGGGCCAGGTCGCGCTGCACCGGCAACTGTTTCGGTAATTCAGTCAGCGGCTTTTCTTTCCGTGCAGCCAGGAGTTGCAGCACCAGTTCCCAGTTGATATCTGCAAAAAATACGTCCTGTTTAATATCGAAACGGGTGAGCACCTGTTTGGTAACTTTTCCAATAACTGCAATTTTCTTACCATCCGCTGTTAACGCAAGGCAATCTGTTAATCCGGGGAATTCAGCGGGCGCAAAAGACGGACTGGTGAAGCCCAGCAAACGGGTAATCCGTTCGAGTGCACCTTTGAGGTAGTAGATGTCGGCAGTCACCGCTTTCTGTTTCCATGAAAGGGCCGTGGTGTTACCGGTGATGTACAAACTGCAGTGATCCTGTTCTTCGTATTGCCCGGCTGCTGCGCGGTGATAGGTTTTGCCAAATTCGAAAAACCGCAAATCATTGTTCTTACGGTTAAGGTTATGCGCAACCGATTGTAGTCCGGTTTCCAGCATCGATGGACGCATGATATTGAGTTCGGCGCTGAGGCTGTTCAGCATTTTTACCGCATACTCCAATTCCGCTTCGCTGTAAAAAGCACTGTTGGTGATCGAGTTGGTAAAAATCTCATTGAAGCCAAGTCCGGCAAGGTAATTGGCCGTTTTTTCACGCCATGTTTCGCGGTAGCCATTGCTGTCTACCGAAGGCGTGATGCTGATGGTGCTTGGAATGGCGATGTTATCGTACCCGTCTACCCGCATGATCTCTTCCACAATATCGGCCTGCAGGTGTATATCCGGTTTGCTGTATGGGGCTGCCAGCCAGATATCATCCAATCCTTCTTTGATCACTTCAAATCCAAGTCCGGTCAGTATATCCTTTACCGTATCCTGGTGGTAATTTTTTCCAGAGAGTTTTTTCAGGTAATGGTATTTGAGCTGTACCTGTACTTTTTCTTTTTTATCGGGGTAAACATCCACGATGTCTGAACTGATGTTGCCGCCTGCCAGTTCACGAATCATGGATGCGGCGCGTTTGAGCACATTTACTGTATTGCTGATATCGGTATTCTTTTCAAACCGGGTAGCGGCGTCTGTACGCAGTCCATGACGAAAGGAAGTTTTGCGAATATCTACCGGGTTGAACCAGGCGCTCTCCAGGAACACATTGGTAGTAGTGGCGCTCACACCGCTGTGCAGCCCGCCAAATACACCCGCGATACACATGGGCGCTTCTGCATTGCAAATCATCAGATCGTCTTTGTCCAGCTTGCGTTCTTTGCCGTCGAGCGTCAGAAAGCTTTCGCCTGCCCTGGCATTGCGAACGATAATTTGCTGTCCGGCAATGGCGGCCGCGTCGAAAGCATGCAGGGGCTGACCGGTTTCGTGCAGGATAAAATTGGTGATGTCTACAATGTTATTGATGGGTCGCTGCCCGATGGCGCGCAATTTTTGTTGCAGCCAAACGGGGCTCTCCTTTACCGTGATGCCACTGATGCTTATACCGCTGTAGCGCTGGCAGGCCTGCTGGTTTTGTATACTAACGGTGACGGGCAGTTGATGGCTATCAGTTTTAAACGCTGCGCCCAGGGGCGATTTCACGCGCGCACCTTTTTTATCGTGGTGGCCCAGGTAGGCACATACGTCGCGGGCGACACCCAGGTGGCTCATCGCATCCATGCGGTTGGGGGTGAGGCCGATTTCATAGATCCAGTCGGAATAAGGCTGAAAGTATTCCGCAGCAGGCAGCCCGGTTTTGGTGCCGGCAGGCAGTACCATGATGCCGCCGTGATCTTCGCTCAACCCGATTTCATCCTCGGCACAAATCATTCCCTGGCTTTCCTGTCCGCGGATTTTTGCCAGCTTCATGGTTACGGGTTCGCCATTTTTTGGGTAGATGGTGGTGCCAATTGGGGCGACTATCACTTTTTGTCCGGCTGCCACATTGGGTGCCCCGCATACAATATTGAGCGGTTCGCCCTGGCCAATGCTTACTTTGGTGAGTTTTAACTTATCCGCATTTGGGTGTTGTACACATTCCAGCACTTCGCCTACCACCAATCCTTTGAGTCCGCCTTTAAGCGATTCATAGGGTTCCAAACTTTCCACTTCCAGTCCGAGTGAAGTCAGTATCCTGCTGAGTCGTTCCGGTTCTACCGTTACCGGCAGGTACTCGCTCAGCCATTTATAAGAAATAGTCATAATTCAGGTTGCCATTCAATTGCGGCAAAGATAAGCGCTGCGACATGTTTAAAGGTTTAAGAGTTTAAAAGTTTAAGGTTGCTCCTGTGCCGTCCGCTACAGGGCTGTCTGCGGTATGTGTGGCAAGCGCCTGGGGGTATGCACAAAAGGCTGCCAGCCGCACACAAAGAACTTTTAGACTTTTAAACTCTTAAACCTTTAAACGTCCTTTAACTTTGATACCCATGAAACCAGCAAAACTCCATCCTTCTTCAATAGTCATCTTCGGCGCGAAAGGCGATCTCACAAGGCGTAAGCTTATCCCGGCATTGTTCAACCTCTTCCGCGGCGGCCATCTTCCTGATGTTTTCAATATTATTTGTGTAGACTATCTGCCAGTGGCGCAGGCAGACTATCTCGCCGACTTGCTCGCCGGGGTCAACGAATTTTCACGGAGCGGCAAGGCGGTGCCGGAGCTGTGGACAAAGTTTTCGGCCCGCGTGCAATACCTGCAGGGTGATTTTATGAACCCAGATACGTTTGTGGCGTTGCAGCAAACAATCGTGTCGCTGGAAAGCAAACATCCCGGCCAGGGTACACGTGTTTTTTATTACGCAGTGGCGCCACGGTTTATTGAAGTCATTTCCGAGGCACTGCATAAACAAAAGCTCTGCAGCAACCGGCAACTGCATCGGATTGTGATAGAAAAGCCTTTTGGTACCGATCTTAAAACGGCGCAGCAACTGAACCGTTTTCTGTTGAAAAGATTCAAAGAAAAACAGCTGTACCGCATCGACCATTACCTGGGCAAAGAAACCGTACAAAATATACTGGCATTCCGGTTCGCGAACCATGTATTTGAGCCACTCTGGAACCGGCAGTTTATAGATCATGTACAAATAAGTGTGGCGGAATCTGTCACCGTGGGTGCAAGGGGTGGGTATTATGATGGCGCGGGTGCCATCCGTGATATGATCCAGAACCACCTCCTGCAATTGCTTTGCGTTACAGCGATGGATTGTCCGCATAAATACGAGCCAGAATGTATCCGCGATGCCAAAGCAAAGGTGCTGA
>JAGWTK010000303.1 GCA_028876035.1 Bacteroidota bacterium | reverse complement strand
TCGACGCTAAAGAAACAGCCGCCAGGTGTAAAGAATTTGAAGTCCGTCACTTTTTCCAGCAGCCTTTTAACCCGGTTGAACTGGAGTCTGCCATAAATGATTTGCTGAAATATGAAAGTACTGAGGTTAAAACTGTTTTGAAAGCAGTGTAACCATCCTGAGACCCTGAAAACTGAAATCCCTTAAATCAAAAATCTTACCTGAATGGAACGTGTTTACTCACCCAAAGCCGGAGCTAATGAGAAAAAGTACAGGCACTACACTGTCAACTCATATGTTCAGAGCGAATTAACTGCCGATAGGAAGAAGGAGTTTTTCTACATTGGAAGAGACTCGTTTGTAATTGACGCCCTGGTGCACACGTTCGACGGGGGCTATGCTGCTGAGAGCGCAGATAAAGCCATTTCCATTCTTACAAAAGTTCTGGAGAAGCGCAGCATTTTACCAGACCTGTTCCTGGTGGATGCGTCCGCAGGTGCCGAACAAATTAATCGTATACATCGTTTCATTGCTGATCAGCGTACGCTGGCTACAGTGCCGTTTATGATCGAGGCCTCACTGGTAAACGCAAAAGAATTGCATCACCTGAGAACCTTGTCGTTTGTTGATGAGATTATCTTCATGCACCGCCAGGCTGATAAACTTTCCGCCAAGCTCAGCTTTATTAAAAAAATCAAAGACGCAGAGAACATCAAAACACTGCGCCAGAATATCCAGAGCCAGCCTGCTATCGCAAAGCCAACGCTGAGCTCAGTGGCAAAACGCGCATTCGATATTGTCGTATCTGGCGTTGTGCTTATACTGCTTTTTCCGCTGTTTGCACTGATCGCGCTGGCTATTCGCATAGAGTCTAGAGGTCCCGTTTTTTATATTGCCAAAAGGGCTGGCCGTGGTTACCGCGTTTTTAACTTCTTTAAGTTTCGGACGATGGAGGTTAACGCCGACAAAAAAGTTCAGCAGCTTTCACACCTCAATCAATACAATGCAGATGCTGCTAAAGGGCCTGTGTTTTTTAAAGTGAGCAATGACCCCCGCATTACACGCGTTGGTGCATTCCTGCGCAATACCAGTCTGGATGAACTTCCCCAGTTCATCAATGTCTTGTTAGGTGATATGTCTCTGGTAGGCAACCGCCCGCTGCCTTTGTATGAAGCGGAAACGCTTACAACGGATAACTGGGCAGAACGTTTCATGGCACCCGCAGGCATCACCGGTCTGTGGCAGATAAAAAAACGTGGCCAGGAAGACATGTCTGTTGAAGAGCGTATCGGGTTAGATATCACCTACGCAAACCGCAACAATTTCATGTATGACCTCTGGATTATGGCCAACACGCCGACTGCACTGATCCAAAAGTCGAGCGTCTGATTCCGGCGCTGCTTAATTTTGCAAAAATCAATGCCGTCCATGTTTGCTCCTGGAGCTGAGCCCCTGGTGTCCATCATTACGCTCAATTACAATCAGGCTGCAGTAACCTGCGAATTCCTGGAATCGTCTCGCAAGCTGACCTATCCGAATTACGAGATATTGGTTTGCGATATGGATTCTAACGAGAATCCGCAACCGATGATAGATGCCGGGAAATACCCGCACACCAGGGTTTTGCTGGCCGGGAAAAACCTCGGCTTTGCCGGTGGCAACAATTGGGGAATGCAATTTGCCCGGGGGACCTACATTTTTATCGTGAACAACGATACCGAAGTCACGCCTCACCTGATCGAAGATTTGCTGGACCCTTTTTCTAAAGACCCTTCTATCGGAGTGACAAGCCCCAAGATTAAATTCTTTTTTCAGCCCGATACCATTCAATACGCCGGCTTTAATCCGATGAATCCTTATACCGGGCGTACGTCTACTGTTGGCGAGATGGAGACCGACAAAGGGCAGTATAACCAATCAGGAGAAACGTACGGAGCCCACGGCTGCGCGATGATGGTAAGAAAAGACGTCATCGAAAAGGTGGGCATGTTTCCCGAAAGATTCTTCCTGTATTACGAAGAATGGGACTGGTCTGCCCGCATCCGTAAAGCCGGCTATAAAATCTGGTACACTGCCAATGCTACGATTTATCACAAAGAGTCCATGTCGGTAGGCAAGAAGAACCCGATGAAGGTTTTTTACCATACCCGCAACAGGATACTTTACATGCGCCGCAATACCAGTTTTTTACAGCAATTTATTTTCTTTTTCTATTTTACTTTTATCGTGGTGCCGCGTTCGGTGCTGGGTTATCTGGTAAAGGGTGAATTCGCGCATCTTAAGAATTTCCTTCGTGGGTTTGCCTGGAATTTGTATTCGACCAAATATTCGAAAGTATAAACGGACTGGTGCAATCGCAATCAATAATATGATCATCGTACACGCCCTTTTTCTGCTTCTCTTTATTTACCTCGCCGCTAATGTCGGCTGGTTTCTCATTGTGGCTTTTGCGGGAAAGTTCGGTGCGTTTAAACAGTATAAGGTAGCGGAACGTAAGAACAGGATTGCGGTTATTATTCCATCTTATAAGGAAGATGCGATCATCGTGGATACAGCGGAAAAAGCCGCGCATCACAATTACCCGGCCGCCTGTTTTAGTGTAGTAGTGGTGGCCGACAAACTGCAGGCAGCGACCGTGGAGAAACTGCGTGCGATTCCTGTGCAGGTGATTGAGGTAGATGCAAACATGAAATCGCGTTCAGTCAATGCTGCTTTGCATCAGCTGGACGCAGCGTCCTTTGATATTGCGGTACTGCTGGATGCGGACAACATTATGGGGACTGATTGCCTGGAAAAGATCAATGATGCTTTTACCCAGGGGTGCAGGGCCGTGCAATGTCACCGTACCGCAAAAAATCAACACACCCCCGTAGCGCTGCTGGACGCTATCAGCGAAGAAATTAATATCAATTTGTTTCGCAGGGGTCCGGCTGCGATGGGAATCTCCCCGGCGCCCATCGGTTCCGGGATGGCTTTTGAGTTTGCCTTGTTGAAGCAGATTTTCAGTGTAGAACATATCCTATCGAATCCCGGTGAGGACAGGGAAATCGATATGCAACTCATGAAACAGCGCATCTTCATGCACTATATCGACGATGCCTATGTGTACGACGAGAAAGTGGCCAGTTCAGGCGTCTTCGAAAAACAGCGTGTACGCTGGCTGGAAGCACAGATCAATCATCTCCGGCGATTTTTTGACCCCGAGATGAAGGATGCTCCGAAAACGCCGAATTACTACATTAAATTCTTTCAAACCCTGCTACTTCCCCGGTTATTATTGATTATGATTCTCGGGCTCCTGAGCTTTGTCCTTGTCTTACAGTGGGTTCTGCACTTTTCGCTGCTGTTCCCGGCGGATTCCTGGTGGATTTCGCTCATTGTGCTGTACGCACTGGTATTATTGTTGTCTGTTCCGCGCAGGTTTTACAATGGGGACACCATGAGGGCGGTAATGAAGGTCCCAGGACTCATGCTTGCCATGTTGAGGGCACTTTTACGGGTAAAAACAGGAAGGAAGGAATTCCTTCATACGCCTAAGGAATTCAAGTAAGCCTTTACTTTTCCACATGAATATTCACAATAGGATTTTTCTCAAACCGGAGGGTTATCTTGCTGACCCCTCCCTATAAAAGCTGCCTGCGCTTATTTACCTCTCCACTTATGCATTGCCCGGTCGCCCGAAGTGGCGCTGGTTCCAACGATTGCCCAACGCAAATTGGTATTTTGATATTTCTAAGTGACTAAAAACGATTTGGTTGCAGATGGCTATTGGTTTGTACGCAGTAAATTCAGGCTTTTTGGTAAGGATTTTGCTTAGTAAAATCCCTGAAAGTCCATTTATCCAAAATATCCTAACCCGAAAAACCAGTGTGTATGAGATTTAAAGGCTACTCCTTACAGGGCAGATCTTTATTGTTACTCCTGTTCTTTTCAATTTTTAGCCTCTCCTTGTTTTCGCAGCAGGTTGCCAAGACCATTCCCAACTCCACGGCGCCAGAAGGGCTTATCGGTTTCCTGGAATTTAAGCCATCAGATTATGGTACCCAGCTTCACCCCTTAATTATTTTCCTGCATGGTATCGGTGAAAGAGGTAATGGTACCACACAGATCAATGCTGTTGCCAACAACGCTATTCCCATGTATTGTTCGAAAGGGGCAACCATGCGGTTTACCGTAGGAGGCGTCACCTCTTCTTTTGTTGTACTCTCCCCTCAACTTAGCTCTTCCTACGGGTACTGGCCTACTTTTTATGTTCGGGAGATGATAAAATACGCCAAGGCAAATCTTCAAATCGATCCCAACAGAATTTACATTACTGGTTTGAGCCTGGGCGGTGGCGGTACCTGGCGTGCTATCACCGATGCTACCGGGTTCGACTACACATTTGATGCAGGCATTGCTGCTGCAGCACCGGTTTGTGGTACGCAGGAAGAAACCGATGCAGATGTTTGTCCGACCATTGGCGCTAACCACCTTCCCATCTGGGCTTTTCACAGCATGGACGATGGTACGGTGGGCGTGGGTGCTACCCAACACGCCGAAATTCTGCTGAACAATTGTAACATGACCCCCAAGCCGAAGTTCACCTACTACCAAAGTGGTGGTCATTCCGGCGCCTGGGTAAACGCCTACGATACCGGTCATATTACACGCACTGTGATCGTCAACGGCGTCGCTTCCAGCTTTACTGCCAATCCAAACTTGTACGAATGGTTCCTGAGCAATACCCGCGGAACTACCAGTACCAATACACCCCCGATAGCCAATGCAGGAATCGCACAAGCGATTACGCTACCCATTAGTACGGTAACCCTGTCCGGTTCAGGAACGGGAACGAACGGCGCAAACATCGTAAGCTATAGCTGGACGAAGACAAGCGGACCAGCCGGTGGAATAATCGTTGCGCCGGGGTCTACCAGCACTACGGTGACAGGACTTGTACAAGGGACTTATGTGTTCACACTCACGGTGACCGACAATCATGGATTAACAGCAAGTGCCAATGTGACCATCACCGTCAATCCGCTGGTAAACCTGGCGCCGGTTGCGAATGCAGGCAGCAATACGACCATTACTTTACCCACCAATACTGCAACGCTCGATGGTTCTGCTTCTTCCGATCCCGATGGCAGCATTGCATCTTACAGTTGGACAAAAACCAGCGGACCTGCCAGCGGAACTATTACGACGCCCAACGCAAAAACATCCAGCGTTACCGGGCTTGTGCAGGGGGTATATGTTTTTAACCTCCAAGTGACAGATAATGCTGGTGCAACCTCCAACGCATCAGTCACGGTTACCGTGAACGCAGCACCCAATCAGGCGCCGGTGGCGAACGCAGGCAGCAATACCACCATTACTTTACCCACGAATACTGCAACGCTCGATGGTTCTGCTTCTTCCGATCCCGATGGCAGCATT
>JAGWTK010000302.1 GCA_028876035.1 Bacteroidota bacterium | reverse complement strand
TCGTCGCTATCAGCTCCGCCGAGCATTTCAATGAGGAACTTGGCGTTGAAAGCGATGGCCAGATCTTCGCCATCGTACTGGCATTTCATTCTTTCGTTTCCTTCAAAGCTGAAGTCAACATCCTGTGCTGCCAACTGCAGTTCGCTACCCTGTATATTCAACACTACCTGGTTCGTGCTTTTGTTACTGAATACCACTACGCGGCGCAGGGCTCCCTGGAAATCGTTTTTGCCTACAATGAGTTTGTAGGGATTGTCGGCTGGAATCACCACTTTATAGTCGGGGAAACGGGCATCAATCAGGCGGCAGCTCATCTGTGTATTGCCGTGCTTTACGAAGAGGTGATTGCTGTTATAGCTGATGGTGATTTCGTCTTCGTTGACCGGCAATACCGATTTCAACAGTGAGAGTGGTTTCTTGGGTACGATGAAGGAGTCGGCTTTCGGACAGCTTACATCTTTTCTTTTATAACGTACCAGCCTGTGTGCATCGGTAGCTACAAACTGTACAAATTTCTTATCGAGTTCAAAGAAAACGCCCGTCATGGCCGGACGCAAATCGTCGTTGCTTACGGCAAACAGGGTTTTATTGATCCCGGTTACCAGGGCAATCGAGCTCATGGTAAATGAAGTGGTATCGTCTGCCGCCGGTTCTTTGGGGAAGTTGTCGGGGTTTTCGCCCATTACCTTGTATTTACCATTGTCACTGGTAATTTCTACACCAAAGTTTTTATCGATGTTGAAAGTGAGGGGCTGGTCGGGGATGTTCTTGAGTGAATCCAGCAGGATCTTGGCGGGAATACAAACCTTTCCGCTGTCTTTTGCTTCGATGTCCATCTGGATGCGGGTCACCGTTTCGAGGTCCGTTGCAACAATGGTGAGTTTATTTTTTTCGATCTCAAACAGGAAATCTTCAAGAATCGGAAGTACAGTATTGGCATTGATAACACCGCTCACCTGCTGTAAATGCTTTAACAATGCTGAGGAGGAAACGATAAACTTCATCGAATGTTGATTTGCGACGAAACTACATATTTTTAATCAATGCCCAACCCTGAAAAGCCTGCGGTGGATTACTTGTGGGTGAGCTATCCTTTTACCAGCTGTCCGTTGGTATACAAGGGTACCACCGGCGCCAGGTCGGCCGTGAGGCAGTACCGGATATCTTTTTCCAATCCGTAATTATTCAACCGGTGATAATGTGATGCGTTCTTTGCTTTCATGAACGCGAACAGGTCGGCCGACGCACTCAAATACATGGTCTCGGCAACCTGCGATGAGTCGCAGTTGATACTGAAATGATCTTTCACCCGGTTTACAACGGCACCGGCGAACAGCATATCTTCTATGTTCACCCGATCTTTCCAGGCAGCGCACCCAAGAATGACTGGTTTATTTTCCACCAGCAGGTAATCGCAGACAGCGCTGAGATTCGGGAATGAACCGGTAACAATGTGCAGGGCACCGCGGTTGAGCGCCATGTGCAGGAGTTTGGTGCCATTGGTGGTGGTAAGAACCAATGTTTTACCGCCAATAAATTCGGCAGGGTATTCAAAAGGGGAGTTTCCGTATGAAAGTCCTTCCGCAATCTTTCCATCGCGTTCACCTGCGCTGATGCCGTCTACTTGCCGGGCGATTTCAATGCAGCGCCCCACACTGTCGACCGGTATCACCGATTTGGCGCCATTGTGCAGGGCAGTTGCAATGGTAGACGTGGCCCGCAGCACATCAATAATCACAACAATGGCATTGCTGAGATCGTACAAATCAATCAGGGCAGGCGAGAACGAAGTATATAATGACGGCTTGTTGTTGTGCATGTTGATTAAGCAGCCGCAAAAGTAAATGAAGTTTAAAAGTTTAAGGGTTTAAAAGTTTAAAAGTTCTGCTGGTGCATCTCCTTGTGTTTATAACCGGCAGCCCAATTGACCAGGTTGGGAAAGCATGGGAGGTAACGGGCTGCGAGGGGTTGTTTAAAGGGGAAAGGGTGAAGCTGTAAAACGAATTGTTGCTATTCGTTTAGATGCCAACTATTTGTTCTTTCTTACGATACAGCCATCCAAAAATATTCCGCGTGTTGTGATACATAAGGAACTCTTAAACCTTTAAACTCTTGAACCCTTAAACTATTTATTGAGATGAAACTTCCACTTATCCCCCTCCGCAAGTTCTTTGATCGCCTGGTTGCGGCGTTCGAGGAGTTTTCGGAGATAGCGGGTGAGAAAAAGATAGTTGACCAATTTGCCCGCGGCGCCCCAGGGACTTTCGAAGGAAAATAAATCAATCATCAGCGTACCGTTCTTAATCGGTTTAAAATGGTGTTCGTGTTTCATCTGCCTGAAGTCGCCGGAGACCATTTCATCGGTGAATGCCAGCGGTGATTGCATGTTGCTGATCTTCACTTTCAGCACCCTTGTTTTGCCCAGGTGCCGGGCCTTCCAGGTGACAGTTTCATTTTCGCTAATCAGACCGCTGGTGACGCCGGCGACTGCTTCCTCCCGGGTGTGGGCGAGGCTTTTTTTGTGTACATCAATGCTGCGGCTGAGATCAAAAACACGGTCCGCCGGGGCGGCAATAAAGGTGGTAAGGTGAATGACAGGCATGGCTTTCATTGATGGTTGGATTGGCAACCATTTAAACGCAAAAATCCTTCCAGTTTATATTAGCTGAAGGGGATTTTTACCACTTTGGCCTGCAGCAGCCGTTCCCGCACCTTTATGTAGATATGCGTATCCAACGCGGCGAATGCTGTGCGCACATAGCCAAGGCCGATGCCTTTGCCGAGTGAGGGCGACTGGGTGCCGGAGGTCACGCGACCGATGGTCATCCCGGAAAAATCTTTGATTTCGTAGTCATGCCGGGGAATGCCTTTTTCAATCATTTCAAAGCCTACCAGCTTTTGTTCCGGACCAGCTGCTTTTTGTGCTTCCAGGATGGATTTCGCCGTAAAATCTTTCGAAAATTTGGTGATCCAGCCCAGACCGGCTTCGAGGGGACTTGTATTGTCATCAATATCATTTCCGTAAAGGCAATACCCCATTTCAAGGCGGAGTGTATCGCGTGCGCCGAGGCCGATGGGTTTTAATCCCTGCGGGCCGCCCGCTGCAAAAATGGCTTCCCAGATTTTATCTGCATTGCCGTCCTTGTCTTCAAAGTAGATTTCTACCCCGCCAGCACCAGTATACCCTGTTGCACTCACCAGTACATTCTCCACTCCGGCAAAGACGCCTTTTACAAACGTGTAATACTTCAGGTTTAGGATATCCATTTCCGTTAGTGGCTGCAGCATCTTGGTGGCGTTCGGACCCTGGATCGCGAGCAGGCAGGTCTTGTCTGATATATTGTGCATCTCCACTTTCCCGGTATTGTGGCTGCTTATCCAGTTCCAGTCTTTTTCGATATTGGAAGCATTCACCACAATCATGTACACGTTGTTTTCTTCCACGCAGTAGATAAGCAAATCGTCTACGATACCGCCTTTGTCGTTGGGCAAACAACTGTACTGTGCCTTTCCATTGCTAAGTTTTGATGCATCGTTGCTTGTCACGCGCTGAATGAGATCGAGTGCACCGGGACCTTTCAGAATGAATTCGCCCATATGGCTTACATCAAATACACCGGCATTGTTCCGCACAGCGGCATGTTCGTCATTGATACCCGTATAACTAATTGGCATGTTGTATCCGGCAAAGGGAGCCATTTTAGCACCAAGGGCGATGTGTTTGTTAGTAAAGGGCGTATTCTTCATGTTGCAGCTTTGGTTGAATGCGGGCAAAAATAGTTAAAGTAAGTAGTAAGTAATAAGTTTTAAGTCGTAAGTCTTTTCGATCCGGCGTTGGTGAGAGGCGAAGCAAAGTCAAAATGGAAAAGTCAAAAAAGGGTACGAGGTGATAGGTAAGAGGCCAGTCGGCAGGGTGATCTTGACATCGTAGCATGATGGTTGAGTATCGGGAACAAAGACTTGTCAAGTCAAAGGGTAAAATGTAAAAGTCAAAATCTGCTTTTGACCGGATACTGCCTGTAGTCGGCAGCTCGTAGCTTGCAGCCGTACTTCAGTATCCAAAACATTCGGCTAAACAAAAACTGCTGGCAGCTAATAGCCAGAAGCCAACAGCTACCAGCAAAAGAAAGCCCATCATCAAAATGACGGGCTGTGTTCCAACTTCAACCCCGCTTGCCGGCCTTGGCTGGCAGCGGCATGCAGGTAAAAATTCTTATTAATTGGTGCCGAAAAGCAGCACCGGCGAAATGATATGGGTGCTGGTTAGCGGAAGACTGATGTTTTCATTGCGCAGGTTAGCGGCCTTGGTTTCTTTCAACACCTGTTTTAATTTCTTTTCCCGTTCAACACTGTCTTTTGCCTTCATTTCTTCACGCAGTTTCTCTTCTACTTTTCTATGAATGGAATCATCCAGTTGTTTGTAACGGTAATGATATTTATCGTCGTTGTTGTTGAATTCACCTTCCGCTTTAACTTTTCCGTCGTCTCCCTCAATGATGATCTTGAAGCGACCATTTTTGAGTTCCTGCGGATCAAGTTCACTGCTTTCGCGTGGTCCATCGGGCGTCATCACATATTCTTTCCCGGAATCCCATGAATAAGTTTGTTCAGAGTCATCCGAATCATCGATGTTCCATCCGCGGCGGTTGTTGATGTTCACATTAAACCAGGAATATTTGTGGATGGCCGAATTGAGTTCAATCCGTTTTCCTATGGGTACTTCAATTACCACAAGCACCTGCTGGTTGCGAAACTTATCTGCGCTGCTCACCGGAAATCCGGCGGGGAGCAGGATATTGCTTTCCTGCTGGTTGATATCGAACCGGATATTGTTGGCATGCTTTACCGCGTCGTCGGAGTTATTGCCCTGGCTGATGCGGATACGCACGATGTGGAAGCTGCTGTCTTTACTTTTTGCCAGTTTTACTTTTACCGTGTTCAGCATCAGCGTGTCCAGGTCACGTCCTGAGATCGGCAGGCCTTCGTCGAACTGAAATCCAAACCAGTCGCCCCTGTAGTACTCAAGGTTTGAATTGGCTACATCGATGTAGAGTTTTCCACTGGCAGGCTGCACGAGGCTGATTTTATCTTCTACTGGTTTGCGTACTTTAAAATTGCGTCCCAGCGATGCAATCAGGAAGATCAGGCAAAACCAGCCTACTACCCACAGTCCACCGAAAGTATAACCGAGGTAATGGTTTTTGGAACGAACGCTCATAATCCGACGCACAAGCCAGGTAATGATGCCTACCAGCGGAACGCCAAGGAAAAGGATCAGGGTGCCCCAGGCCAGCATATTTTGAGTGGCGCCTTCGAGAATAAAATTCTTCAGCGGGAATACGGCCATGCCACCAAAGAGCAGTCCGATCAATGCGCCGAAAAGAGAAAGCGCAATAATACCGGCAAT
>JAGWTK010000301.1 GCA_028876035.1 Bacteroidota bacterium | reverse complement strand
TGCCGTTTCGTTTACCGGCGGAAGTGTGATGGGATTGGGTGTTGCCGGATTGGCGGTGCTTGGCCTGGGCGGATTATTTATCGTATTTAAAACAATTTTTGCACACGATGCGGCCGTAAACAGTGAAGGAATGGAAAGGGCCATTGAAGTGCTCACCGGTTTCTCGCTTGGCGCTGAATCCATCGCTCTTTTTGCCCGTGTGGGTGGAGGTATCTATACAAAGGCAGCCGATGTGGGTGCTGACCTCGTGGGTAAAGTAGAAGCCGGGATTCCGGAAGATGATCCCCGTAACCCTGCTACCATTGCCGATAACGTAGGCGATAACGTGGGCGATGTGGCTGGTATGGGTGCCGACCTTTTTGGTTCTTATGTAGCTACTGTACTTGCCACCATGGTACTTGGACGAGAAACAACAGCCAATGACTCATTTGGTGGTTTATCTCCCATTCTCCTGCCAATGATCATTGCAGGTATGGGTATTATATTCTCTATTATCGGAACCTTCTTCGTTCGCATTTCTGAGTCAGCGGGTAACAGCACTTCAGCTGTTCAAAAAGCGCTGAACCTTGGTAACTGGGGTTCGATAGTGCTGACTGCTATTGGCTGTTATTTTGCCGTAGCCTACCTCCTTCCAGAAAACCTTAGTCTTCGTGGACATGATTTCACCCGCAACGGTGTATTCGGCGCGATCCTCGTGGGCCTCGCAGTGGGTACCCTTATGAGCATTATTACCGAGTATTATACCGCTATGGGCAAACGTCCCGTGCTTAGTATAACACGTCAGTCTTCTACAGGTCACGCCACAAATATTATTGGTGGACTGGCCATCGGTATGGAAAGTACTTTCCTGCCGATCCTGGTGCTGGCGGCCGGTATTTACCTGTCCTTCTGGTGCGCAGGTTTGTATGGCGTTGCTATCGCTGCTGCCGGTATGATGGCTACCACCGCAATGCAATTGGCGATCGATGCTTTCGGCCCGATCGCAGACAACGCCGGAGGTATTGCTGAGATGAGTGAATTGCCAAAAGATGTGCGTGAGAAGACAGATATCCTCGATGCCGTCGGTAATACTACAGCTGCTACAGGAAAAGGCTTTGCCATTGCTTCGGCAGCGCTTACTGCCCTGGCATTGTTTGCTGCCTTTGTAGGTATCTCCGGTATCTCTGGTATTGATATCTATCACGCACCGGTACTGGCCGGTTTGTTTGTCGGCGGTATGATTCCCTTTATCTTCTCCTCACTGGCCATTCGTGCCGTAGGTGAAGCTGCCATGTCGATGGTAGAAGAAGTTCGCCGTCAATTCCGCAGCATTCCTGGTATCATGGAAGGCACCGGTAAACCAGAGTATGACAAATGCGTGGCCATTTCTACCGAGGCATCTATCAAGAAGATGATGTTGCCCGGAGCCATCGCCATTGTGTCACCGCTGATTATTGGTTTTGCATTCGGACCAGAAGTATTGGGCGGTTTCCTGGCTGGTGCTACCGTGAGCGGTGTACTGCTGGGGATGTTCCAGAACAATGCAGGTGGCGCCTGGGACAATGCAAAGAAATCTTTCGAAAAAGGCGTGGATATCAACGGTCAGATCTATTACAAAGGTTCTGATCCGCACAAAGCATCTGTAACCGGTGATACTGTTGGCGACCCTTTTAAAGATACGTCTGGTCCTTCTATGAACATCCTGATCAAACTGATGTCCATCGTTTCCCTGGTAATTGCCCCTACACTGGCCAACATGTATCAAACCAAAGCCAGCGAGGTTACCACAAGCCGGATTGAGAAAAAGGTAGAAGTTAATATTACCAGTTCCGATTCCACCCAAGGTAAAGAATCCATGACCGTAACGGTTGGCGGAACGGACGCAAAAAACGATATAGACAAATTGATTGCGGCGCTGCAGGCCGATAAAATGGATGACAATGGCAACCTGGCCGTAGAATTCAAGAATGGTGAACTGGCCATCAATGGTAAAGTACAGGGTGCTGACGTAGTAAAAAAATACGAGGCATTCCTCGGCGGTAAAAAAGATTTCAAGATTTCCGTAAATATTGAAAAGAAATAATATATTCGCACCGCATTAATTAGGTACATAATACCGATAAGCCCGTTGTTTCTACATCGGGCTTATTTTTTTGTCTTTTAACATCTCCCCAACAGAATTTCAACGCCCGGGCTCGCTCTTTACGAAACTACTCGTATATTAGTGTAAATTTTTACCATGTCGGCACCCAAATACGTAAAGCCCACAGAAAGCGAGCTGGAGATACTGCGCGTTATCTGGGACAAAGGGCTGGCCAGTGTACGGGATGTACACGAAGAGCTTTCAAAGACCAAGGATGTGGGCTATACCACTACCCTTAAGCTGATGCAGATTATGAATGAAAAAGGGCTGGTAAAAAGGGATAAATCATCGCGTGCCCATTACTATACCGCTGCCGTAAGCCGGGAAAAGACACAGAAGCACCTTCTGGGTAAGATGATCGATGGCCTGTTTGGCGGTTCCCCTGGCCAGTTGGTATTGCAAGCCCTGGGTAATTATAAGGCAAGCGAAACAGAAATAGCGGAGATACAACAACTGCTGGATAACCTCAAAAAATAAGGCGATGCACGCACCGGTTCTTACGGCACTGGGATGGCTTTTGTTGAACAGTCTCTGGCAGTTCGCGCTGGCCTGGCTCTTGTACCGTATGCTCACTTGGCTTATACCGGGCTCCACCGCAAAGATCCGCCACCAGCTCGCGCTCGTCATTTTGATACTCACCCTCATCGGCGGTTTCGTTTTTTCGTATCGCTTTTATCCCGGTACCGGCTTCCCAACAATACGGCTACCGAAAGCTGATAGTAACCCGCTGCTCCTTAATCTAAGCAACCAATTGATTGCACTGACCGGACTGCTTTGGATGGCCTGCATGATTTGGCAAACGTTTCGCCTCCTTCGAGGCCGGCATTCGGCTGACGAACTGGCGAAGCAATCGGCGCCCCTGCAGGGAAGATGGAAATTATATGTTCATGAAACGGCCGCTTTGCTTGGCATCCATCGCCCGGTTCAATTACTCGTAACAGCAAAGGCGGTTTCGGTGCAGGCAAGCGGATGGCTAAAGCCAGTAATTATATTGCCGCTGGCAACGCTGAACAGCCTGAGCGTAGCGCAAATGGAGGCCGTGTTATTGCACGAACTCGTACACATTCGCCAGCATGATTACCTGGTGAACCTCTTGCTGGCTGCCTGCGACTGGCTATTCTTTTTCAACCCGTTTCTTCGCCTGTTTACACAGGCAATACGGCGGGAGCGGGAATTTCGCTGCGATGATATGGTGCTGCAGTTCCGGTACCATGCACCCGATTACGCAGCTGCGCTTTTGCAGCTGGCCCGCACCCAATCCCATCAACTGGTCCACGCTTTACCGGCAACCGGCAATAGCGATCAACAATTGCTGCAGCGCATTCAAAGAATGCTGGGATTGCCGCAGAAAGCGAGCAGGCAACGGTACACAGGCGCATTGCTCGCACTACTAATCGGTGGTTTGATTTTAATAGGCGCTGGTGCTGAAAATGCTGGCCCGGTTACTTTGCCAGGTTTGCTAAACCCTGTATTGGCCGACAATACACAAACGCCGTTTACCAGTGGAAAAGAACATGAGCTGACTATTACACTGCAAAAACCTGCGCAGGCAACCGCATCATCACAAAAAATACTTTCAGGAAATAAGAAACCACAACCAGAGCAAACAACAGGAGTAGCAGCCATTATACCGTCGGACGACCTGATCCTGGAAGCAGTTCCGGCCGATCCGATCTTGTATGAGGCCAACAACAAAAAGACCATTGAGTTTACCATGGATGCAGGTGACCCGGCTTATTCTACCGTAACAGACCCTGCTCCTGCCGCTCTCGAAAAGCCATTTGTGCCGTCCCAAAGCTTTTCCTACAACATCATCGAAGACGCAGACGCAGATAATCGTCCTGCAATCGTTCTGCAAAATGCCGCTACCCAAAAGGCAAAAAGCGCCGCCCGTTTAACCACCGAAGAAAAACAAGCGCTTCAACGTGAACTTCGGTACAGCAACGCAGATTTGGTTCGATTGCAGCAGACGATAGCAGACCTGGCGATCCAATCAACCAATACAGCCACAGAAAAAGCAGCCCCTGCAATGTCCGGCCAAACCCTTCAACTTTTTGAAACACTCAAACGCCAGCTGGCAGAAAAAGAGCAGCTGATCCGGATCCTCCAACAGCGACTTGAAAATGCGGCTAAGGATTACACTGAACAGGAAAAACTACTGCAGCGGACCTACAAACTGCGAAGGATAATTCATATTTAGCTTATTTAATCGGCGCATAATTGTGAAGGGGCATGTGGTAAGACCTCTATTCAACTGCCATATAGCATGATCGCAGGTGCAGACGACCGAAAAGCAACTTTAAACTTTAGACCTTAAACATTAAACATCGGCACCCCACCACTTGCCCCTTACCTCTTACCCCGTACCTCTCACCTCTTAGCGCTCACCTACCCCCCCGGCAAATGTTAATATTGGTTGTTCCCGAATTCTTTTACATTCGCGCTAACTACGGAATTGCAGAATGAAACTTGAATTGCTTGATTTTACTGAGCTGGACAACTACCCTTCCGGTTCGGGTATCGAATATTACAATGAGCGCGTCTATATTGTGGGCGACAGGTCGAGGGACCTTTTGTCGCTAACAAAGAAGTGGTCGAAGCTGGAACGGACAAGCTTGTTGACCACAGACGATCCAAACGCCGTCCACTCCAACCTGGAGGCGATGACGGTTTTGGAGATAGATAAAAAGCCTCACCTGCTGATCGTGGGTTCGGGCAACACTGAAGCGCAAAACAAAGCGGTGCTGCTCAACCTGAAAAACAATAGCAGCAAAACGATTGATCTCACTGTTTTTTTCGACCGCTTACGGCAAACGGGGATCAAAGATCTTAACCTGGAAGGTATTGCGGGTGTATATGATTACCTGGTTTTCGTTCACCGCGGACCTGCCGGCAGTGGTGATTACCTGGTCATTACCGAGGTGGATTTCTGGAAAAACCAGGCAAACGCCATGCTGCAAATGGTGTTGATCGACTTTGAAAGTGTGAACCCGGACAAACGGCCATTGGGTGTTTCTGGCTTAACGTATTCAGATAATCATGAAGACCTCTTTCTAACGGTCTACGAGGATGAACCCAGCGGTTCAGGCAAGAGTTATATTGCTGTTATCGAAAACCTTTACCGGAAAATAGGTCGGGAAAAAGGACATATAAAAGTTAACCACCTGATTGATCTTTCCGCCGCCGACCCCGATTTCAACGGATACACCATGGAATCGGTGTGCATCCAGTCTGAAAAAGATCACAGTGTGAAAATGCAGCTGATCGCCGACAACAAAGAAGGCAAAAC
>JAGWTK010000300.1 GCA_028876035.1 Bacteroidota bacterium | reverse complement strand
AGCCGGCACCGCGTACGCGGTGCGCTGGAAAGCACATGATGCCAGCAATGAAATGAAAATGTTTTACCTGCTGGATCGGGCGAAGAATTACAGCGAATACCTGGCTGCGATTGGTAACCTGCACACGCCCGGACAAAACTGCGTGTTTGCGGCCAAGAACGGCGATATCGCCTTATGGTGCCAGGGAGAATTCCCGGCCAAATGGAAGGGACAAGGTGATTTTGTGATGCCAGGTACGGATAGCAGCTATATGTGGCAGGGCATGATTCCGCAAGCGGAAAATCCGCATCAGGTTAATCCGGCGCGCGGTTTTGTAAGCAGTGCCAACCAATATCCCACGGATTCAACTTATCCGTATTATATCGGCGACGCAGTATTCCCCAATTACCGGGGCTGGACAATCAACCAGCGGCTTTCGCAAATGGCAGACATTACGCCGGAAGACATGATGGAGCTGCAAACAAGCAATTACAACGTTTTTGCGGCAATGGCAAGGCCGATGCTGCAGCGTTATATGAACGTTGACGGACTTTCGCCAGACGAAAAAAAGTATTGGCAAATCTTTACGGACTGGAACCTGCGCAGTGATACCGGTGAAGCAGGACCGGTAGTATTTGATATTTTCTGGAAGAACCTGGAGCACGAAGTATTTAGTGACGAAGCCGCCACCATCAAAGGATCTTTTGTAAGCAATGAGCAGGCTTTGCTGGAAGGATTGATCCGCGATTCGTCCTGGCGCTTTATCGACAACATCAATACGCCCCAAAAGGAAACGGCGGCAGAAGTGGTAATGGCTGCATTCAAAAAATCGGTCCCCTCGCTGAAGAAAACAGAAGACGAACACCGCTTGTCCTGGGCGGTTTACAAAGACACTCATGTAATGCACCTCACCAAACTACCCGCGCTAAGCAGGCTGCACCTGAATATAGGCGGAGGGCATAATATCATTAACGCGACCGGCCCAGACCATGGTCCCAGCTGGCGGATGGTAGTGTCATTAACACCAGAAACCCAGGCCTGGGCGGTTTACCCGGGCGGACAAAACGGTAATCCCGGCAGCCGGCACTACGACGATTTTGTAGATCAATGGGCCAACGGAAAATATTACCCTTTGTGGATGATGAAGGCTTCGGATACCAATAACAAACATATTCACCACCGCATTCAGTTTAGCAATTAATTATATCCCTGAACAGTTTCGTATGAAATTCATCGTATCCATTTTGCTGACAGCCCTGCTGAGTTTTTCCATTTGTTTGTATTTCGACTGGTGGACCATCACGCTGGCGGCTTTTATCGTGGCCATTTGCATCAAACAAAGACCCCTGCTCTCGTTTCTCACCGGATTTATCGCCCTGTTTTTATTATGGGGAATACTGAGCCTGCTGATGGATGGAAGGAACGATCATATTCTTTCTGCCCGCCTGTCGTCCGTACTGCCTTTTGGTGGTTCATTGCTGCTGACCATTCTCGTGACAGCACTCGCGGGCGCGCTTCCGGCCGGTTTTGCCGCACTTGCCGGCAGCTATCTGCGGAGCGTGCGTTAAAATAAAAGGAGCCCTTGCGGACTCCTTCTTAAACAAAGCTTTTCCAGTAACCTGCTTTGCATTTCATTTTGTTTCATCGGGACGAATTATTATCGGCAGGGTGTAGTTGTTGACTATTTCATAAGGGATATTGTGTGCCGGTCATCATCGGATATTTGTGAATGATGGTACAAAGAAAGGCCGAACCAGGCAATAAAAAGATAGCCATATCAATGAATGCCGGGTCAATTTATATTCGCAGATGATGTAGTGTTGTTACTACAATCTTTTGACTGCAGCGAACAAGTGAGCATACAGCCTGTTAAAAATAGCTGAATCTTGATCCCAGTCATGCTGCATTGGGCTTTGGGTTCTATTTTCGTTATTGTAACCCATGCGGCAGCTATGAGAAAAGGCCCGTTCCTCGTGTTTCTTTGTTTGGTTTGTTCATTTCCCTGTTTTGCGGGCCGCCTGCACGGCGTTGTTACCGACGAAAAAGGAGCGCCGCTTCCGTTTGCCTCCGTTTTTGTAAAGGGCACGAGTATTGGTACAACTGCCAACAACCTTGGCAAATACAGTATCGACCTGGGTCCGGGCACCTACACCATTTCCTGTCAGCATGTAAACTATACAAGGATGGAGCAATCCGTTACAATGACGGATGCGCCTGCAGAACTTAATTTTTCACTCACGTTGCAACAAACAACGATGAAAGAAGTAGTGGTCACTGCCGGGGCGGAGGATCCAGCCTATGAGATTATTCGCAACGCCATCAAAAAGAAAAAGGATTATGCAGATGCATTGGATTCATTTACCTGTGATGCCTATATCAAGACACTGATCAGGACAAGGAAGGTGCCGAAAAAGGTATTTGGTCAAAAGATTGGAGACGAAAGCCGGCGCGATATGGGGGTAGATTCAGCGGGGCGGGGTATCATTTATTTGTCGGAATCGCTCACGAAGATTGCGTACAAAAAGCCCGGCAAGGTAAAGCTTGAAGTGTTGTCGGGACGGGAGAGTGGTTCCAACGGTTTCGGCTTCAACTTTCCCACCTTCACCAATTTCTATACGAACAATGTAAATGTGTTTGCCATGCAGATGCTGGCGCCGCGCGGATTTGTTTCGCCGATTGCCGACGGGGCATTGTTTTATTACAAGTATAAATACCTCGGTTCTTTTTTTGAGGATGGCAAAGAAATCAACCAGATTAAGGTAATTCCAAAACGGAAATTCGAACCCTTGTTTTCGGGAACCATCAATATTACGGAAGGCGACTGGCGGATACACAGTTTGGATTTGATGTTGTTGAAAGAATCCCAGTTGCAGATTTTAGATACACTTATAATCAACCAGATCCATGTGCCCGTAGGAAATGATGTCTGGAAAACAAAGGATCAGTCGATCTACTTTACATTCAACCTGCTGGGCTTTGATGCAGTGGGTAACTTTTTGAACGTTTACAATAACTATAATACCACGCCTGCCTTCTCTAAAAAGTATTTCAACAATGTTGTCATGGCCTACGATACCGCGGCCAATAAAAAAAGCCGTGCCTATTGGGATACGGTGCGGCCGGTACCGCTGGAAGCTGAAGAGGCCTTCAACTTCCGGGTGAAAGACAGTGCTTTCAAAGCACAGAATGACTCGGCCCGCTCCAGGCGAACCATTGATTCGCTGAGGCGGCAGCAGGGCAGGGTCACCGCAGGTAAAATTTTGTGGAGCGGGTATACCCGTTCAAACTTTCATCCTGATCACCCGCTTACCTACACCTGGGAACCCTTACTGAAGAATCTTTCATATAATACCGTGGAAGGAGTGGTGGCCAATGCAGCGGTGAGCATACGGCGATCGTTCCCGGCGCTTAAAGAACAGATTGGTTTCACACCGCATGTACGTTACGGATTCAGCAATGGTCACCTGAACGCATGGGGAACTTTTACTTTTAACAAGCGGTATTTTATGCGCGATACGGAATCTGCCGGCGGTGTATCAACACGCCATACCTGGACGATCAGCGGGGGCAAGCGCGTGAGCCAGTTCAACAAAGCAGATCCTATTACGCCGCTGTTCAACAGCATCTACACCCTGCTTTTCCAGCAGAACTACATGAAGATTTACGAGAACTATTTTGCAGACCTGGGATGGAGCAAGCGATTCGACAATGATCTCCGGATTGCAGCCAGCGTGTTGTATGAAGATCGTTTGCCGCTGGACAACAGTACCGATTTCAGTATTTTCAAAAAAGAAGGCAGGACCTTCACACCCAATTATCCCTTTGAACAAATCAACGCGCAATTCACCCGTCACCAGGCCGTTATTGCGGGCATAGAGCTGCAATTCAGGCCGGGTCAAAAGTTTGTGCAGTTTCCCCGGGGCAAAATGCCGGTGGGTTCAAAATACCCCAACCTTGCTTTTGCTTACTATAAGGGCATTGAAGGCATCTTTGGCAGTGATGTCAATTTTGACAAATGGAGGTTCAGTGTGTCTGACGATGAAAACTTCAAACTGTTGGGTATGCTGAAATTCAATGTAAGCATTGGCGGATTTCTGAACAGCAAAAAGGTACCCATCCAGGACTACCAGCATTTCAATGGCAACCAGGTTTTTCTTGCCAGTCCGTATCTGAACAGTTTTCAGCTGGCGCCCTATTATGCCAACAGTACTACGGCGCCCTTCTACTTTGTAGGCAATGTTGAACATCACTTTAATGGTTTGCTCACCAATAAAATTCCACTATTCCGCCGCCTCAACTGGAACCTGGTAGCAGGTGCTAATTCTTTTTATGTAAACCGCGACAATAACTACGCTGAACTGTTCTTAGGCCTCGAAAATATTTTCAAATTGTTCCGGGTCGACCTGATTGGTTCCTTCCTCAATGGGAAGAACGGACAGGTAGGGGTGCGGCTGGGATTTGGAGGATTGCTGGGGAATAATGTGAAGCTGCGGTAGTACGTTGGGTACTTAGTACGCAGTACTGAGTACTAAGACAGAAACTGACTGTTTTGATGTGCGTACTGCCCGCTCGCAACTCCACTATTTTTCTGGTAATTGGTCCGCCGTTATTTGAATCAACACCTTGACTTTTTGTTCTAAAACTGAATTGGAGATGACCGCAGTTACAACCCATCAGCAATTTGCACGCGTTGGGAGCGTCTCAGTACTAAGTACTCGGTACTAAATACTATATTTGCACCGTTCGAAATTTTGTTCACCAGGCAAGTGTCCTTAAAATTTCAAAAAAATGCCCGTCTTACACAACCGCATCTCCCAAAAGGAGCTGAAGCAGCGCCTTTATGAGGAAACAGCACCCCGCACCACCGTCTCCTTTTATTGTTATTTCCCGATCCAGGATCCGCAACAGTTCCGGGATGATTTGTACAGGGGATTGAATGCACTCAAAGTCTTTGGTCGTATTTATATCGCCAAAGAAGGTATCAACGCGCAGATCAGCGTGCCTTCTCCGAATTTCGATGCTTTTACATCATTCCTGTACGCGATTGAACCATTGAACCAGCTTCGGCTGAATGTAGCCGTAGACGACGATGGAAAATCATTTTGGGTTCTGAAAATAAAAGTGCGGGATAAGATTGTGGCGGATGGTATCGATGACGCCAGCTTTTCTATGGAGCGCCGGGGAAAATACCTGGGCGCAGGAGAAATGAATACCCTGATGGCCGATAAAAATACCATTGTAGTGGACATGCGCAATCACTACGAGTACGAGGTAGGCCATTTTGAAAACGCCATTGAGGTGCCGAGCGATACTTTTCGTGAACAATTACCGATGGCGGTGGATATGCTGAAGGACCAGCGCGACAAGAATATCGTCATGTATTGTACGGGTGGTATCCGTTGTGAAAAAGCCAGCGCCTATATGCTGCACAATGGTTTTAAAA
>JAGWTK010000299.1 GCA_028876035.1 Bacteroidota bacterium | reverse complement strand
CTGGCTGCTCTGCAAATGCCGTATTGAAAGGAACCACTACGAGATTGTCAATGCCTGCATCCGACAACAATTGCATTTTTTCTTCCAGTGTGTTGATAAGGCGAAGCGGTTTATCACTCACCACCTTTCGGGGATGGGGATCAAACGTAATCAATACCGTTTCACCACCCGCCCGGGCTGCTTCTTCCTTTAGCTGGGAAATGATTTGCTGGTGACCCTTGTGTACACCATCGAAAGTGCCGATGGTAACAACGGCCTTTTGAAAAGCAGGCAGCGAACTGATATCAGTGAAAATCTTCATCCTAAAGTGGTGCAAAACTAATAGATAAATGAAATTGATAATTGAAACCCGAATATTTAGTTTTGCCGCTTAAACCCCAGTATGAGTCTATATTCCCGGAGAGGCGTATCGGCGCAAAAAGAAGAAGTACACCGCGCGACTGCCCGGCTGAACCAGGGCCTTTTTCCCCATGCGTTTTGCAAATTATATCCCGACCACCTGGGGGGGGATAAAGACTGGGTAAATGTGATGCACGCCGACGGTGCCGGCACAAAAAGCATCCTGGCTTACCTGTACTGGAAAGAGACCGGCGATACAGCAGTATGGAAGGGCATTGCGCAGGATGCAGTGGTAATGAACCTGGACGATTTACTCTGCGCCGGCATCTATGACAATATCCTTTTTTCGTCTACCATTGACCGTAATAAGCGCCTGATCCCCGCAGAAATTCTTGAAGCGGTTATCAACGGAACGCAGGAATTATTCGAAACACTTGCTGACTTTGGCATAAACATTCACTACCTCGGGGGTGAAACGGCTGATGTGGGTGATGTGGTGCGCACCATTGCTGTGAATGGCACCATGTCGGCCAGGTGGCCCGTACACCGTATTGTGAGTAACGATAAGATTAAATCAGGCGATGTAATCGTTGGTTTCGCCAGCTATGGTCAGGCCGTATATGAAAACTTTTTCAACAGCGGTATCGGCAGTAATGGACTTACCAGTGCCAGGCACGACATGTTGAACAAATCTTATGCGCAGCGTTTCACCGAATCATACGATACAGGAATGCCGGATGATGTAGCCTACATTGGTCCCTATCGCTTCCACGACGAATTACCCAACCCGGGCTATGCATCGGGCACGGTGCCTGAAGGCAGTAGCCTGCGGATTGCCGATCTGATCCTCTCCCCCACCCGCACCTATGCGCCCCTGCTGAAGCAATTGCTCGAACAGCGCTTTGATTCGATACATGGCTTGATTCATTGCAGTGGAGGCGGACAAACCAAATGCATGAAATACCTGCCGGGTGAGTTCCGCATTGTCAAAGACAATATGCTGCCGGTTCCACCGGTATTCGACCTGATCAGAAAATCTTCGGGTTCCGACAGCCGCGAGATGTACCAGGTGTTTAATATGGGCTGCCGCCTGGAAGTGTTTACTGAACCCGCCGCCGCATCCGACCTGATCGGCATGGCAGCTGCGCTGGGGATCCAGGCACAGGTTACGGGGCATGTTAGCGCATCCGCTAAAAAAGAACTCGTACTCGAAACAGGTAGTGAGCAGATTACCTATTCTTAGCCGCTGCATCCACCAGGAGCATGTCGCTGTACGACTGCGTTAACAGGTCTTCAGCGGCTATCCCAAAGGCCTGCATATAGAAATCGCATTGCTGCCTGAGTTCATCAAGGGAAACAGGCGCATACCGGTTGCTGGCTTCTATCTCCACAAATTCTCCCAAGCCCTCCAGGCTATCGAGATGAAACTTCACATTGTTGATGAAGTAGATCTCACGCTTCTTGGCTACTACTACCTTTATACCTAAGGCCTGTGTTAGTATCGACTTCAGGATAACAGGGTCTGCTGCGGGAAGCAGGCTAAAGTTGGACTGTTTGGGGCCGGCCTGATCGGCGCGCTGATAAAAGATGAGGTTGTTTTCAATATTGCCTTCACGGAGTTTTAGCCTACCCTGGTTCACGTTGAAATAGGTGTCCGTTTGCATATCCGTCCCTCTTGATTCAGCATCATGGGACAATAGATAGTCGCGTATCATAGCCGACTGTTTTGTACGCGCTTTGATTTCGATGTTGATAAATGACATAGTTGCAAAAAATAAAGCGGCCCCTGAAGGCCGCTCATACATTCATTAATGGCAAAAATTAAACCTTTTCAACCTGGCGAACGCGGGTTGCTTTTGGACCAACGCCCGTAAGAATAGCCCGGGCTTTGATAAAGCGACTGGCCACCCAAACATTGTCCAGCTCCACCTTGTCCAGATCTTCATACCCTTCACCGGTAATACAGTTCCAGCTGCAATTCCGGTTTAGGTTAGTAGCAATTTTAGAGGTAGCCTTGGGATAAGCAATCCACAATTTTGCCTCATTTTTTAAAACAGGTAAAACCTCCCTGAGAATGCCACTCAATTGATTCTCGCTTACTGCAAAAATTAACGCAAAGTCAATTTTACGGGTTTTGAGCAGCGGTGTCACATTTTTTGAAAACGATAATTTGGCAAACTGTTTTTCAATCGAAGAAGGAAGCCCCTGAATCAGCAAATTTCTTTCGTCCTGCAAGAGGAGTTTTTCAAACAGTGTTTGAGACATATTTTAGAAATTTTTGGGTTTGGGTGTTTTGAAGGGGGCTACAAAGTTAACACATTCTTGCGTGAAACACCAGCGTGGAAGGCATAAAAAACCACCGGAATGGCCGGTGGTTCATTGTTTTTCGTTGATTTAAATCATTATTTCATAGTGAATTAACGACCCATGGGTTTGTAATACTTCAAAGCCTCGGGCATTTGCTCTTTGAGGCGCTCAATCCGGTTACCTTCCGATGGGTGGGTGCTCAGGAATTCCGGCGGTTTGTTGCTGCCGGCGGCTGCTTCCATTCTTTGCCATAGTGCAATGGCTTCCTGTGGGTTGTAACCGGCCATGGCCGCAAAGTTCAACCCAAACTTATCGGCTTCATACTCATCTTTTCTTGAGAAAGGCAACATAACACCCACCTGGCTGCCTATCCCATAAGCGCTCATGAACATATTCTGGGTTTCTGCGGGTTTGTTGGCAAGGGCTACAGAAAGCGCCACCCCGCCCAACTGTTGAACCAGCCCCATGCTCATTCTTTCGTTACCATGCTGGGCCAGTGCATGGGTAATTTCATGCCCCATCACTACCGCGAGGGCTGCTTCATTTTGTGTAATTGGCAGAAGGCCGGTATATACCACAATCTTTCCTCCCGGCATGCACCAGGCATTTACCTCTTTTGAGTCGACCAGGTTATATTCCCATTGATATCCATCCAGCACATTGGGTTTACCCTGCGCTTTGTAATACGCGGTAATCGCCGCCGTCAGGCGTCCACCCACACGGCGCACCATTTCTGCGTCTTTACTTACTGCAGAACTGACAACCTTATTCGAAGAAAGAAACTGCTGGTATTCAGATGCGGCCATGGTTTGTACCTCTGCGTCTGATAAAAGCTTAAGCTGGTTGCGGCCTGTGACTGCGTTACGGGAACAGCCGGCAAAAAAACAACTGCCTGCCAGGCATGCCACCAGGAAATTTCGAATTCTCATTGGTTCTTTTTTAAATCCAAAAATCAATTGTCGTACCAAGATAAGAGATGAAAAAACAAAAGGACCAGTTGTCACCGATCCTTTTTATCATACAATTATTTCGCGCCCGACCGCCGTTGCTTCCTTCGGTCGCGGTATTTCAAAATCGGTACTTTACTTTCATTGCCCCGAATCAGACGCCCGATATTCTTCTGATGCGTCAGAATCACCAGCAATGCCACCGCTACGGCAAATATGCGGTAGGCCTGGTTATCCACGTTAAAGATGACGAGTATAAACACGGGGAAGGCCACACTGGCCAGGATGGAGCTCAATGAAACAAAACGGGTGAGGTACAAAACCAGCAGGAAGACCCCGCTGCAACAAAGGGCCGACCAGGGTGAAATTCCCAGGACCAGTCCGAACAACGTAGCCACGCCTTTGCCGCCGCGGAAATCGGCCCAGATAGGATAAATATGGCCAATCACTGCGGCCATACCCAATCCAATTTGCATGCTGTAACGGGCAACTTCATGATCGAGGCTAAAATAATAGGGGAGCAACCACACCAGTTTCACGGCCAATAACCCTTTCAGCATATCTACCACCATCACCAGCGCGCCCCATTTCTTGCCCAGGATGCGGAATGTATTCGTGGCACCGGCGTTGCCACTTCCGTATTCGCGGATATCAATATTGAAAAAATACCGGCTCACCCAAACGGCTGTTGGCAGGGAGCCAATCAGGTAGGCCAATAAAATGATTATCACTTCCTTCATCAGAAATATTGGTTGAAGCTTGCTTTACGAAAATAACTAAATCGTCCCAATTCAGGAGCGATTATTTTGGGTGTTGCAGGCGCAGACAAATCCAGTCTTCCCGGCAGGTTTCTTCCACACAATCCAGGCCAGCTTCCAGGGCCGCCCGCAGTACAACCGTACTATCCGCCTTTAACAGGCCACTGGCCAATAGAACGCCGCCCGGAGCCAGATGTTGTTGCATGGCCGGTAACTGCGCGAGGATGACATGACGGTTGATATTCGCCAGGATTAGATCAAAGCGACCAAATTCAGAGATTGACTCTTTATTGAAAACCAATATTTCATCGCAATTATTTAATTTAAAATTATCGATAGAATTTTCGATACTCCAGTTGTCGTTATCGATCGCCGTTACTGCGGACGCTCCCATTTTCGCAGCAAGTATTGCCAAAACGCCGGTGCCTGTTCCAAAGTCGAACACGGTTTTACCATGCATTGCCACCCGCTCCATAGCATCCACCATCAGCCAGGTGGTCGCATGATGCCCTGTGCCAAAACTCATCCTGGGAGTTATTACAATTTCGTGTTCTGTTGGCGGTTGCAACGGCGAATGAAAAGCGGCCCGGATACTGCAAAAATCACGAATACGTACCGGTTCAAAACCCGACTCCCATCTTGCATTCCAATTCTCTTCTTTGATTGGCACAGATGACCAGGTCAGCTTTCGGTCATTGAGCAGGATTTCGATATCACCGAGACCCGGGTCACCGGCCCTTAGCACTACCTGTAAACAGTTATGTGTCTCTTCAAAGCCAATCGCATCAAACTCACTGAGCAGGGCCACGAGTATTTCACGTTCTTGCTTGTCTGTAACGGCAATGTTTAGCTGCAGATAGTCGGGCATGATGATTAACGGGGTATACAATCTAAATAAAAAACCCGGTCCTGTGAACCGGGTTTCCGAATATGTCTCCAGGATTATTGATTATCCTGCTGGCGTTGCTGCGGCTGCCCGTCGGGCTTTGGCAACAGGGCCTTTCTTGATAATTTGAATTTGCCTGTTTTTGGATCAGTACCTACGAGCTTTACTTTCACCGTATCGCCTTCCTTCAGTACCCCTTCCAGGGTTTCGAGTCGTTTCCAGCTCACTTC
>JAGWTK010000298.1 GCA_028876035.1 Bacteroidota bacterium | reverse complement strand
CTCACTGAATATAAGTTTAGATTCAACCGACGAAATACAACAAAAAGTCTATTTAACTCACTACTGTGCCGAATGCTCTATAACAATCCTTTTCCCTATCCAGCAATAAAAGCAAGTTGCGAAAGTTCTACCTAATTCTATAAATCTTAAATTCCTGCCTACCGATACACATCCAGCAATCCCTCCGGCAACGTCACCCACACCTGCTTTTTCTTCTTGTCGATTTTTTCAAGGGTTTGTTCGTGCAGGGGAATCAATGCTTCTTTTCCTTCTAAACTGATGCGTGCGAGCATCTGGTGTGGTTGTTCGATGATTTCTTCGATGGGTCCGAGATCATTGCCCGCATCGATGAGGTGAAAGCCAAGCAAGGAAATCAATGAACCGGCGGCGGCGTGCTGGTGGAAATCTTCCTGCCGTAGCCAAACTTCTTTCTGGCGCAGGCGGGCAGCCTTTTCGGGCGTGTTGATGCCTTCGAGGGAAAGGTAAATCTCCGTGGGCGATTTGGCTTTGGCCGACTGGATAAAATAAGGCAGCATTTCCCCTTTTATTTCTTCTACAAATAATACATCCAGTCCTTTCAGGGCTGATTTTTTCCCGAGGTTATGCTGGAGTACCAGCTCTCCTTTTAATCCGAATACCGCGACTAATTTTCCGATGCTGTTATAATTCATGCGAAGCCAGCTTTCAAACGAAATGATGAGGGGCAAAGATAATTCTCCTGCAGCGGGCCAATAAAAAATCCCGGCAGGATACTACCGGGATTATTATTATTCCATTGATGGGATACTCATTACTGCTGTGCGCCACCTTCAGGAGACTGCTCTCTGCGGGGAGCAGGTCTGCGGTTGCCACCCTGGGGCCTTCTGCCACCGCGGGGGTTAGCACGACGGGCTTCTTCCTGACGCTTCAGGATTTGTGCCTCGTGATCCTTATGCCATACTTCAAACTTCTGCATTGCGGTAACATCATCGAACAAGCCGAGTGATACACCACGCAACAGGTGTTTCAGGTACAACACGCCTTTGAAAGACAGGATACGACGAACGGTATCGGTGGGTTGAGCACCTTTGTGCAACCACTCGAGGGCACGCTGACGATCTAACTGGATGGTGGAAGGAACGGTGAGCGGATTGTAAGTACCGATCTTAGAGATGAATTTTCCATCTCTCGGAGCGCGCGCGTCGGCCACTACTATAAAGTAGAAAGGCCTCTTTTTGGACCCATGGCGCTGGAGTCTCATTTTTACTGGCATTTTAAATAGACATTTAAATGCGTTAAGAAATAGGGTTTTTATCAACTAGCTGCTTAAAAGCAGGATTGCAAAATTAGCCATCCTGATTTATTTTCCAAATATAATAAACTACCGTTTATTGGTCAGCGATTAACCAATTCTTTTAAATATTTTTTGACAAACCGGTCGTTTTATTAAAAATCTATTAATCTACCGCCTGCCGAAACCGGGCATCCGGCCACCCATCGGCATTTTGTTCATCATTTTCATCATCTGTTTCATCTGGTCGAACTGCTTCATAAAGGCATTCACCTCGTCCAGTCCCTTGCCGCTTCCCTTCGCAATCCGCTTGCGCCGGTTCTGATCAATCACATCCGGATTCGCTCTTTCAAACGGTGTCATCGAATTGATCATGGCTTCAATCCCCTTAAAAGAGTCATCGCTGATATCTACATCTTTGATCGCTTTGCCCACGCCCGGGATCATTCCCATCAAATCTTTGAGGTTACCCATTTTTTTTATCTGCTCAAGCTGTGTTTTGAAGTCCTCGAAGTCGAACTGGTTTTTCCGAATCTTTTTCTCCAGTTTCTTCGCCTGCTCTTCATCGTACTGCGCCTGGGCTTTTTCAACGAGCGAGGTAATATCACCCATACCGAGGATACGCTGTGCCATCCGTTCGGGATAGAACACATCCAGGGTTTCCATCTTCTCTCCGCTGCTGATAAATTTAATCGGCTTGTTAACGGTATACTTGATCGACAGCGCAGCACCACCCCTGGTATCACCATCTAATTTAGTAAGTACAACACCCGTAAAATTCAAACGATCGTTAAAGGACTTGGCCGTATTCACCGCATCCTGGCCCGTCATAGAATCCACCACAAACAGGATCTCGTTCGGCTGCACGGCGTTCTTTACATTGGCTACTTCGGTCATCATGGCTTCGTCAATGGCCAAACGACCTGCCGTATCTATAATAACAACGTTCTTATTCTTGCTGCGGGCTTCTTTGATAGCCTGCTGTGCAATTGACACCGCATCTTTATTCTCCGGCTCACTGTACACCTCTACCCCGATTTGTCCGCCCAGCACTTTCAACTGATCAATCGCCGCGGGACGATAGATATCGCAAGCCACCAGCAAGGGCGACAATCCCTTTTTTGTTTTGAGGTAATTGGCCAGTTTACCGCTGAAGGTGGTTTTACCGGAACCCTGCAGACCGGCTATCAAGATAACGGCCGGACTTCCTTTCGCGTTGAATTCGCTTTCGGTGCCGCCCATTAGTTCCGCCAGTTCATCTTTTACGATCTTGGTCATCAGCTGTCCCGGACTGATGGCATTGATTACCTTCTCCCCCATCGCCTTTTCCTTGATCTTATCGGTGAACTCCTTGGCAATTTTAAAGTTCACGTCAGCGTCTACCAATGCACGCCGGATCTCCTTTACCGTGGCGGCAATATTGAGTTCGGTAATGCGGGCCTCACCTTTGAGCTGTTTAAACGCGGACTCGAGTTTATCACTTAACGATTCAAACATGGCGTATGGGTATTTAAAGCAAAAGGTGAATGTATTGAAACATTCACCTTGAAAACAGTTTGCAAATATAATGACGAATGGAAAATCTAGGAACCTAAATAACTGCGTAAAATTCTGCTGCGGGTGGTCGTTTTAAGTTTAGTAATGGCTTTGTCTTTGATTTGGCGAACGCGCTCGCGGGTAAGACTAAAATGATCGCCGATATCTTCCAGGCTCATCGGGTGATCGATGCCGATGCCGAAGAAATAGCAAATCACTTCTTTTTGTCTTTCTGTAAGTGCTTTCAGCGAACGTTCAATCTCCAGTTTGAGCGACTCATCGTGTTCGATGTTCCGCTCTGTGCGGGCTGCATTGGGATTTTCCATTACATCCAGCAAGGTACCTTCTTCGCCCTCGGAAAGTGGTGTGTCCATGCTCACATGACGGGCATTGATGCTAAGCGTAGAAGTGACCTCGTCAATATCAAGCCCCAGCATGTCTGCCAGTTCTTCGGCCGATGGCTCACGTTCATACTCCTGTTCCAGTTGGGAAAACGCTTTTTGGATGCGGTTGGTCAATCCTACTTTATTCAATGGCAAACGCACGATACGTGCCTGTTCGGCCAAAGACTGCAGGATACTCTGACGAATCCACCATACTGCATACGAAATGAATTTGAAACCACGTGTTTCATCAAAACGCTGGGCGGCTTTGATAAGACCGAGGTTGCCTTCATTGATCAGATCGGGCAGCGACAAACCCTGGTTCTGGTATTGCTTGGCAACAGATACCACAAATCGCAGGTTGGCTTTGGTAAGCCGGTCGAGTGCGCGCTGATCGCCCTGTTTTATCAGCCTGGCCAATCTCACTTCTTCTTCCGGGCTGATGAGTTCCACCTTACCAATCTCCTGCAGGTACTTCTCAAGGCTCTGAGATTCCCTGTTGGTAATGGACTTGGTAATTTTTAACTGACGCATACTCATAGGTGATGGACTTTACGTTAGGATATAAAATATTCTAAGTAAACGTTAAAGACATCTTTTTCTTGTTGTAGGTTGTTCGTTTTATCGCAAATAATTTTATTGCATCTCCAGACCCTGATTTCTGAGCATTAAAGCTGGTTTGATATGCAAACGGCTGAATATCATATTCTTTGAAATATAATTGCCTGAAAAACCCGAACAAAACCCTTTATTTCAGTGAAAACTAAAATTTTGCTGCGTGCAATTATTTTCTATTATTGCACCATTAGTCATGCACACAGACCAATGATTGCGAGATGAGTAAAAAACAATTATTTACACTGGAGTATCCCGTACGGTGTTCCCCCTCTATCCTATATGAATTCCTAAGTACCCCGGCCGGCCTCCAGGAATGGTTTGCAGATAAAGTTGACGAACGCGATAATATCTTTAGTTTCTCCTGGAATGGCAATGTTGAGAAGGCGGAAATCTTAGAAGGTGAAGAAGAGAAATTTGTAAAGTTCCACTGGCTGTCTTCCCCCAAAGACGAATTTTTTGAATTTCGGATAGAGAAGTCTGAAGTTACCAACCAGACCATCCTTGTCATCAACGACTTCGCTGAAAAAAGAGAGATAAAGGATCAGAGTCAGCTTTGGGACTACCAGGTAAAAGACCTGTTTCACCGCATCGGCAACTAAATGACCGCAGCGCTTTGCATCCATTGTTGGAACACCTCCAGCATTATGTCTGCAACCCTGTCCCAATCTTCCAATGGTATTCTTTTGGTCATCTTCAGGAATGCGCCCTGCATCTCTACCTGCCCCTTAGTGCCATCTACCGGTTGGTATTCGCCCGCGCTAAGGTTGAAACTAAATTCATCCCCCTTCGTTGATACGAACCAATCATCGTTGGTAAGCAGATGTATTCCTGGCAGGTTTCCGGCAAACATGGCCCGGTATTTTCCTTTGAGGTGAAGCGTGATACTGAAATAATTCGCCCACCAGAAAAAGCAACGGACCGCGAACACATCTTCTTTCGAAAAAATCCGCGGATAATCCAATACCACCCAGGGCAGCGATTCATACAGTTCGCCTTTGGAAATTTTGGGGGACGGCGTTGACAGGGTAAAATGCTGCTGTGCCCATTCCACCTGCAGTTGCTCCGACAAATCGCCGAACAACAGGCAAACCTTTTGAATGATTGCCTGCTTTGTTAAAATCCAGGCGCTGTTGTTTACCAGCTTTATTTCCTCTGCTGAAAGCTGTATTTTTGACCGATCCATGTGCAGCAATAAATATTAAAAAAAGCGCCGGTACAACGTGTTAAAAAAACTCGACAGCCTGATATTAAAAGCGTTTACGGGTCCTTTTATTGCCACTTTCTTTATCACCTTATTCGTGCTGGTACTTCAGTTCTTCTGGTTGTACATCGATGATATCGTGGGTAAAGGTCTTGATTTTTTTACCATTGCCCGGCTCATGTCTTATGTGACGGCATCCGTGGTTCCCCTCGCCCTTCCCCTGGCCATCCTGCTTTCCTCGATCATGACCTTTGGCAGCCTGGGCGAAACCTTTGAACTCGTGGCCATCAAATCAGCCGGCATTCCCCTGCTGCGCTTTATGCGGCCACTGCTGGTTACGTCTATTCTTATCTGCGTGGTCGCTTTCCTGTTCAACAATTATATCATCCCCCGGGCAACGCTGAAATTGAACACGCTTAAATACGATATCATTGTTACCAAACCCGCACTCGACATTAAGGAAGGCGTTTTT
>JAGWTK010000297.1 GCA_028876035.1 Bacteroidota bacterium | reverse complement strand
GATTTCACCAATGGAATCTCCGCTGGCATTGCGTTGTAACAATATCTTATCGATAGATCGACCAGAACTCAACGCTTCCAGTACAGGCTGACGGCCAGTGATAAGTGAAGAAGGTTTCAATTTGATTATTTTGGCAAGCTGCCATCCAGCAGCATTAATTTTACTTTTAAAATTCCGGCAACGCTCATGGAATCGGTAATAATGCCCGATTCCACCATCTGGTAAGCTTCTTCGAATGGCAGTTTTCTAACCTGCAATTGCTCCGTTTCTTCCGGTGCTGCTTCACCGGCCTTCAGCTGACGGGCGAGATAAATAGTGCCGTACTCATCACTAACGGAGTTGGACAAGTGAAAATGCATCAGCGTAGTCCAGGTCCCTGCTTCCAGGCCGGTCTCCTCGCGCAATTCGCGTCGGGCGGCTTCGAGCGGATCCGTTCCCGCTATGCCACCACCTTCGGGAATCTCCCAACTATAGGCATTCAGTACGAAACGGTATTGTCCTACCAGCCAGGTATTCCCTTCCTCATCCAGCGCTACAATCCCAATCGCCTTGTTTTTAAAATGTACTTTGCCGTAAATGCCCTTTCCACCGGAAGGATTCAACACCTGGTATTCTGTTACCGCAATCCAGGGATTGTCATATACCTGCTTTTCACCGAGGATCGTCCATGGATTGTGCTGCTCATTCATGGACCGAAAATAAAAAACCTCCCTGAACGGGAGGCTTTTTTATTCGTTGCCTGGCTTATTTAATGCCAAATGCTTTCTTCACTTTCGGCACATAATCCAGTTTCTCCCAGGTAAACAACTCCACTTTCTTCGTAATCTCTTTACCATCGGGTGATTTGAATTTTTTCTCTACCACCTGCGGCTGGCGGCCCATATGTCCGTAAGCAGCCGTTTCACTATAAATCGGGTTGCGCAGTTTCAGGCGCTGTTCGATGAAGTAAGGACGCATGTCAAACACCTGCTCTACCAGTTTGCCAATTTCACCATCCGTCATGCCTACTTTGGCGGTGCCGTAAGTATTTACGTTAATGGAAGTGGGCTGGGCCACACCAATAGCATAAGAAACCTGTACCAGCACTTCGTCGGCAACACCTGCCGCTACCAGGTTTTTCGCAATATGACGGGTTGCATAAGCAGCTGAACGGTCTACCTTGCTGGGATCTTTTCCGCTGAACGCGCCACCACCATGTGCACCTTTACCACCGTAGGTATCCACGATGATTTTACGACCTGTCAAACCCGTATCACCGTGCGGTCCGCCAATTACAAACTTACCGGTGGGATTGATATGGTACTTGATTTTGTCGTTGAAGAGTTTTGCGTACTTCCTGTATTTTGATTTTACGCGGGGAATGAGAATAGATACGATATCGTCGTAAATCTTCTTCTGCATTTTTGCTTCGGTATCGAAGTCATCGTGCTGTGTAGATACAACAATTGCATCAATCCGTACGGGTTTGTTGTTATCGTCGTACTCCAGGGTCACCTGGCTCTTAGCATCGGGTCGGAGGTATTTGATCTGCTTGTTTTCGCGGCGAAGGGCAGCGAGTTCAATCAATATTTTATGTGCCAGGTCCAGCGCCAGCGGCATATAATCATCGGTTTCGTTTGAGGCGTAGCCAAACATCATACCCTGGTCACCTGCTCCCTGCTCTTCCTTCTTTTTGCGATCAACACCCTGGTTGATATCAGAAGACTGCTCATGAATGGCAGAAAGGATACCACAGGAATTGGCTTCGAACATGTATTCGCTCTTCGTATAACCAATCCGGCGTATCACCCCGCGGGCAATTTCCTGTACGTCGAGATAAGCTTTTGATTTTACTTCCCCTGCCAGCACCACCTGACCCGTTGTAACCAGCGTTTCGCAGGCAACTTTGGATTGTGCGTCAAATGCAAGGAAGTTATCAATGAGCGCATCCGATATCTGGTCAGCCACTTTATCCGGATGACCTTCAGAAACGCTTTCCGACGTAAACAAGTAAGGCATAAGAGAATTGTATTTTTTTGTGAGGAATAGTTTTTGTTAAAAGCCGCTGCTTTTTCAACAGGCGCAAAGATAATCGCCGGTTTGAAATTTGTTGCATCCGGCCTGGATTATTCCCATTAATGCCAGGCAAACGTGCATAAGTCCGGGAAACCCTTATTTGGCAAGATCCGTATAGAGTTGCAGGTAGTCCGTTAGATCACTCTCTGCATTGTAGGCAAGCACTTTTTTACCCTTCACTTTGCCAAATTCATCGACCAGCTTTTTCTCCACTTTGGGTGCACCAAAAGTAATGGCATCTGCCCAGGCAGCGCCGCCGCGGAACATACCGGTATTATTGGCATCTTTAAACGCCTCCAGGTCTTTTTCCTTCAAGAGCGCGGGGTTGATATTGGCCAGTTTCAGGAAGTCGGCACCCAGCTTCTCTTTGTAGGTATTCTGTCCGATGGTGAAAACACATTTGCTGTGAGAAAACACCGGCTCTTTTTTGTAAACTGTCTTTAAATACAGGGGAACGAGGCCGGTCATCCAGCCGCTGCAATGAATGATATCCGGGGGCCAGCCGAATTTTTTCACCGTTTCAAGGGCGCCTTTGCAGAAGAAAACCGCGCGCAGACCGTTGTCCTCAAACCATTTTTCTTTCTCATCGTGGAAAATAAACTTGCGCTTGAAAAGGTCTTCGTTGTCGAGGAAATACACCTGCAAACGGGCGTTGGGCAGGGAGGCCACCTTAATTTGGAGGGGATAATCGTCATTGTCAATCGCCACATTAATGCCTGAAAGCCGAACAACTTCGTGCAGCCGGTGCCTTCTTTCGTTGATTACGCCAAACCGGGGCATAATACAACGGATTTCAAAACCGCTGTCATTTGACTTGATGGCCAGCTTGTTTACAATCTCTGAAAACTCAGTCATTTCCAGGTAAGGCGACATCTCACTGGCGATGAATAAAATTCTTTTCTTTGACATTCGCGGTTTAAATTGAAGTCCGAAAAAACGGTGGCAAAGGTAACATAATTCAGCGAAAATCCCTTGTTGCAACCGGTTTCACCCAAAATAGTATGCTAATCATTAAAAAAAAGGGGGCTCTTGCTACTATCCTGGATGAGCACCGCAGGAAAGGTTATTCCATCGGTTTTGTGCCTACCATGGGTGCCCTCCATCCTGGCCATCTCTCGCTGATTCAGGCAGCAGGCGTACCCAACCAGGTCGTTGTTGCCAGCATTTTTGTGAATCCGGCCCAATTCAACGACCCGGCTGACTTCGAAAAATACCCCGTTACGCTCGGGAAGGATATTGAATTACTGGAACAATCCGCCTGTGATGTGCTTTTCCTGCCTTCAGTCGCAGAGATTTACCCCAACGGCTGGAAAAACGAGCCGCTTTACAACCTCGGATTCCTCGAAACCGTATTTGAAGGACCGTTTCGCCCGGGACATTTCCAGGGCGTTTGCCAGGTGATGGAGCAACTGCTGCGCATGGTGGGGCCAGATCATTTGTACATGGGTCAAAAGGATTACCAGCAATGCATGGTCGTAGCGCGCCTGCTGGAACTAATGAACAGCAGCTGTGTGCTACATACCTGCCCTACCTTACGCGAGAAAGACGGATTGGCCATGAGCAGCCGGAACGTACGGCTCAGCCCTGCAGACCGGGAAGCAGCCAGCGCCATTTTTCAAGCACTGCGCTTTATCAGGGACAGGCTGCAGCCTGGAGAACTGTCCACAATATTGACCGCCTCAAAAGAAATTCTTACGGCGAACAGATTCAAGGTTGATTACCTCAGCATTGCCCATGCCCGCTCACTGGCCCCGGTAGAATCCTGGGATGGCCGGCAACCGCTGGTGGCACTCGCTGCGGCTTTTCTGCACGATGTGCGACTGATAGACAATATGTTGATAACGGCGGCCTCAGAACCAAACGCTGTCAATGCTGTTAATTAGTTAGCCGGAAACACTGTAGCTTGCGGCACAAAATTATTCCGCCTGTATGGACATCGAAATAATGAAATCAAAGGTGCACCGTGTCACCATTACTGAAGCCAACCTGAATTACGTAGGCAGCTGTACGCTGGACGAGGGTTTGATGGAGGCCGCCAACCTGATCGAGAATGAAAAAATACAGGTGGTGAATGTAAACAACGGCAGCCGGCTGGAGACTTATGTTATCAAGGGGAAACGTGGCTCCGGTGTCTGCTGTCTGAATGGTCCTGCCGCCCGGCTGGGCGCTCCCGGCGATGTAGTCATCCTCATATCTTACGCCAGGATGAACTTTGAAGACGCCAAAAAATTCACGCCCTGGGTAATTTTTCCGAAAGAAGGGAATAAATTGTAGCGGCCACAGGGGCTGAACCCTTTCAGAACCGGAAAACTATGAACAAAAGAATCCGCAGCGTCTTACAATACCTGCTCTTTGCGGGACTGGCTGTTTTCCTGGTATGGTGGAGCCTGGGCACTATCGGGCACAGCGACTGGCTTGATATCAAAGGCGCCTGGCTGCGGTCCGATTTCCGGTTATTGGTACCCGTTATACTCATCCTGTTATTGTCGCATTTCAGCCGGGCGGTGCGCTGGAAGATGCTGATGCAGCCGCTGGGATACCGGCCATCAGTACTCAATGTATTCATGGCGGTACTGGTGAGCTATATCATCAACCTGTTTGTACCGCGCCTGGGAGAAGTGGCAAAATGTTCCATTTTGAACCGGTATGAAAAAGTGCCGACCGACAAACTGGTAGGTACTGTGGTGGCGGAGCGGGCTTTTGACCTTGTATGCCTGGCCATCGTTTTTACCATTACCTTTTTTCTACAGGTAGATGTTATAGGCGATTACGCAGCTACCCTGCTGGGCAAATTGTTTAACCGGGGTGGTAGCCTGGGCAGCCGAATAATCACCTGGAGCATAGCATTGCTGGTTGTCATCGGATTCTTCACTCTGCTTCGCTGGGCATTCCGCAAATTCGCGCACATCAGTATAGTTCAAAAACTAAAGGAGATCCTGCGCAATATCTGGCACGGCCTAACGAGTATCCGCGACCTGCAGCAAAAGGGATGGTTTATTTTTCACACGGTGCTCATTTGGACCTGCTACCTGGCCGCCATCCGCGTGGGCATGGCAGCGATGCAGGAAACAAGTATGTATGGCATTAAAGCCTCTCTGTCCGTGCTGTGCATGGGTAGTGTGGGTATGATAGTAACACCCGGTGGAACCGGCGCCTATCCATTGCTGGTACAAGAGACCATGATGCTCTACGGCCTGACCGAAAATATGGGCAAGGCTTTCGGCTGGCTGCTTTGGCTGGTACAATTTTTTATGGTGGTGGTATTCGGAGCGCTCTGCCTCCTATTACTGCCTGTTTTTAACAGAAACCGTCAGCATGAAAAATCCTGATTATATTAAACAGAAAATCTACAGCTTGCCGGAACTGCTCAAACAAGTGAGGCGATGGAAATTTCTTGGTAAAAAAATCGCCTTCACCAATGGTTGTTTCGATATCCTGCAC
>JAGWTK010000296.1 GCA_028876035.1 Bacteroidota bacterium | reverse complement strand
TTGCGGGTTTCCAATATCAGCTATACGCCGTTGTTTGTGCTGCTGATGGTAACAATGATCTATTATGCAGGAAAATTCCTGCATGAATGGTATCATTACTACCGCATCTCGGTACCGGTTAAGCCAGCATCTACCAGGACATTTACGGTAGATGTGTTGACCACCTATTGTGCGGGTGAGCCACTGGACATGCTGGAAGAAACGCTTACGGCTATCGCAAATATCAGCTACCCGCATACCAGTTGGTGTTGCGATGAGGCCAATGACCCGGTAGTTAAAAATATGTGCGAACGACTGGGCATACGGCATGTTACCCGCACCGATAAGAAAGATGCAAAAGCCGGCAATATCAACAACGCATTACAGTTTGCCACCGGAGAAATATGTGTCGTGCTGGATCCGGACCATACGCCGGCCAGTTGTTTTCTTGATGAATTGGTTCCTTATTTTGAAAATCCTTCGATTGGATTCGTACAAATTGTGCAGGCCTATCACAACCGGTCTGAAAGCCTGGTGGCGAAAGGTGCAGCACAACAGACTTACCAGTTTTATGGCCCGGTAATGATGACGATGAATACCTACGGAACGGTGCAGGCCATTGGTGCCAACTGTACTTTTCGAAGGGCGGCGCTGGATTCTATTGGTGGCCATGCCAGCGGCCTGGCAGAGGATATGCATACGGCCATGCAATTGCATGCAAAAGGATGGAAATCGGTGTATGTACCGGTGATCCTTACCAGGGGATTGGTGCCGGCTACCATGTCGTCATATTATAAGCAGCAGCTGAAATGGAGCCGGGGTACCTGGGAGCTGTTACTGGTTACCTATCCAAAATTGTTCAGCAAGTTTACATGGCGGCAGAAGCTACATTATTTTACCCTTCCTTTTCACTACCTGGGCGGATTGATTTTTCTGATCAACTTTCTGATTCCCGTGGTATCGCTGTTTACCGGTTATATTCCGCTGCAGATGGACCTTTACAGTTTTATCCTGGCGTCTTTCCCGTTTTTCTGCATGGGTATTTTTATCCGGCACTATGTGCAGAAGTGGGTCGCTGAAGAACTGGATCGCGGGTTTCATGTAGTTGGCGGCATATTGCAGATAGGCACCTGGTGGGTACATTCTCTCGGTTTCGTATATACGCTTTTCCGGAAAAAAGTGCCCTATATTCCCACTCCTAAAAACGATAAGGATCCATTGCCGGTTGCGTTCAGCATTCCCAATATATTGATTGCTGTGATTTCACTGGCGGCCATTGTATTCGGTTTAACGACAGACTATACGCCCTACAGTTTTTTCATGGCCTTTCTCGCGTTCCTGCAAATTTTATTCATGGTCTTTGTTTTTTCAGTGTCGGGCTATATCCCTGAAGGCAGCAGGATCAGTAACCTCGCGGTACGCGTAAGAAGATGGGATAAGTGGATTATATGGGCGCACGGTTTTTTACGAAGGTATTCTGTACCCCTGTCCGCGCTTACTGTGCTGGGCTTTATCCTTGGTTTCTGGCGTCTGCAGCAAATTCCATCCTACCTGCCGCCGCCGGTGAAGGGACACGATGTTTTTTACGAGGGCGTGTATTTCGGAAAGGATGATTTTTCAGCAACTGCGCATAATCGGGGCCGTTATTCCGACCTCGCCATTGCAGGCCTTGAATTTACCTGGGATAAAAAGGAAAAGCATTTGCCGGATACAGCTGCGATGGCTGCGCTGTGGGCAGAAGGTATTGCACCGATGCTGGTTTGGAACCATCGGGTTGAACCGGGTGCAGACAGCGCTTCAGTGTATGCCGGCATCCTGCAGGGCGAATACGATGAGCCGATAAAATCACTGGCCGTTCAGCTCGCTGCGTTTAACAGGCCGGTATTCCTTTCCTTCGCCCATCAACCCGGCACGCTGTTTTCGGACGCCGCATTATCAGACAGTGTAGCTTACCGCCAGGCCTGGCAATATGTACATGATGCAATGGCGCGGAATGGGGCAAACCAGGTGAGCTGGATCTGGCATCCGCAAACGCCGGAAGAGGCTAGCGCCTGCTTTCCCGGGAAGCCGTATGTCGACTGGCTGGGGGTGGACTTGCGGGCGGGAGACGGTTTTGCGTATTCGGATTCATTGTATGAACCCTTTCACCGGTTGTCGCTCTTCCGGTATTCGGGAATACCGGTGATGGTTACACGAATACAAGCGCCTGCAGGGGCTGGTCATGACTGGTAGACCAGGCTGGAAGACAAGATTGATACCGGCTTCACAGAAATAAAATCGGTGATACTGCAACCGGCGGACCTGGGACAGCTGCATTCCAGGGGCCTTGAGAACCTGAATTTGTTCAATGCGATGGCAGGCATCCTGCCCACTTCAGCCGATCGAGGCAATCCGTCAAAACATGCGCTGCCCGCGTCGCTTCATTCCGTTATTTATAACAAAGGGTTTTATTGGTTCAGAAACAGGCACACCCTGAATGCGCGTATTATTCGTGCAGATCTTGCACAGATGAAGTTGGTTGGCATCAATGCAGTCGAAAGAAAAATGCCCGGCTTTTATGACAAGAGTTTTCTCAAAGCCGCCAGGCTGAACGGCATTCGGGTCATTCCCCGGTTTTGGTTACCGTCTGCACCCGACGATATCGCCAGCGATAAAGAACTCAACAGAAAACGCGAGCAGGTACTTGAAATGGTTAGGGAATTCAGGAATAATCCCGATATCGTTGCGTGGAATATTGGCGACGACGTGCTTTCTATCTTGTCGGACCAGGAATACAAACCTTCTTTGTTTTTTTACCGCGACCGTTACATCCAGTGGCTCGCCGACCTCTGTCGTTCGATCCGGGCAATAGACAGTACAAGACCTTTGCTGATGGACCTGCATTGGGATGTAAACGGTCAGGCGCGGTATGACTACTACCGCCGCTATGTTCCGCAAATCGACTGGTTCATGCTAGAAGCGGACGATCATTACCTGCAGGGACTGTCCGACACGCTGGCTCCGGCGATGGCCTGGGGGAAGGTGCAACCTGAATACTGGCATTTGATCAGCCAATCACATCCACCAATGACGATCCCGGTTTGGCAGGATATCGAGAACACACGCTTTGTAACACTAGAGGGGGTACTGGATGTGCAGGGCAGGAAAAAGCAACGATATGAAATCATAGCCGCGTATTGGAGTGGAAATTCAACGCCAGGCAACACGCTTCCGGATGTAAAGATACTTCGTCCACTTGCCGTCACGCTGCCCGGTACTAAACTGTGGTACCAGGTTATCTACCGCAAATCTCCGGACCGCTGGGCCCTGTTCGATGAAAAAGAAGATCGTTTCCAATTTGAATGGTATATGGTAAAAACTGACCAGTTAGGGAATACCTTGTTCATGAAAAAGATTGGCCAGGGTCCTTATCTGCAGGTGACCATTCCCGAGGATCCCGAGCATTATCTTTTGTTTGCGGAGATGGTGAAAGACAGTTCTGTACGAATGGTAAAAGCAAGTTTGAATACACCATTGGAATAGTGAACCGGCTAACAATACCAGATGGCTACACCATGATGCGCAAATCTCCCGGACGTTTTTTTCTTTTGGTTTTCTGCACCATCAGTTTCATCCTGCTGTTGCTGACCATCGGTATTTACCTGCGTGGTCGTGGTCCGCACGACCAGGTACGACGTCAATCCAAAAAAGGGGTATGGATCAACAAAACAAACAAGGGTTATCAGCTAATGCGCAACGGTCAGCCTTTTTTTATCAAGGGTGCGGCCGGCTACGATAAATGCCATGAATTGGCAGCGAGTGGTGGCAATACACTGATGTGCTGGGATACTGCCCGGCTTCAATCTGCGCTCGATTCAGCCGCTCAAACCGGAGTAGCCATCATCGCCGGCATCTACCTGCCACCGGTAAGTGAAGAGGCATTTTATGCAGACAGTTTTTTAGTGCAGCAATACCTGGTCAGCTACCAGCATTTCGTAGAACGTTTTCGTGCACATCCCGCGCTGCTTGCCTGGAGCCTCGGCAATGAACTCGATTTTGCGTTTTCAGTCGGGACCCCTCCTTTTTATGCGGTATACCGCCATTTCCTGGAGATGTTGCATCGTACCGACAGCAGTCATCCTGTATGCACGACCGTCATCAACGCAGGGAAGAAAAATATACTCAGTCTTCAGTGGCGTTTCCCCGAACTTGATTTTATTGGTATCAACACTTACGATCGGCTGAAAGGATTCCGAAAGGATATGCAGTTCCTGCATACATTCTGGAACGGGCCCTATTTCATTTCCGAATGGGCACCCCAGGGCCCCTGGGAGGCGGAGTTTACCAGTTGGGGAGCACCGGTGGAAAAAAATAGCAGCCAGAAAGCGGTTGACTATGCCCGTTATTACCGGGAATTCATGCCGCTCGAAGATTCCTGCTTTCTCGGATCGCTGGCTTTTTTTTGGGGAAGCCGCCAGGAATATACCTATACATGGTTCAGTATTATTGATGATAACGGCTATTCAACTGAGATCAGGGAGGCATTGGAAGATGTTTGGCGTGACACATCCACGGTTCACCAGGCGCCCGGCCTGGGCGATCTCCGCATCGACAGTTTTACGCATGGCGATCACAACATTTTCCTTGACAATGGAAGCTGGCATACTGCATATATTGAAGTGCACGGTCACAGCGAACCGGGAGTACGCTATTCCTGGCAGATCACACGCGAAGACTGGACAACCTGGGGGCAGACCTGGCAAGGCTTCCGGCCGCCGCTGCCGGAAAAGAACCTGATTACTGATACAACTGCTGCCTCTATCCGGTTCCAGGCACCGTTGCCGGAAGGACCCTACCGACTATATGTTTCAGTATATAACGCGGGTGGTTATTGCGCTACAGCCAACGCACCGGTATATGTGATAGGTAAGCCCGTCAGCCGCTAGCAGGTTCTTCTACCAGCTGATCGCCTCATGAATACTGGTAATATTTTTATCCTTATTCTTTAAGTACAGCCAGGTGACCTGCGGGGTCCGTTAAAAAATCCCGCTTGCATTCTTCTGAACAGAAGCCATACAGTTTCCCGTTGTAAGTCGTCGTATCCTTCAAACCGGCTTTTAGCGGCATACCACAGGAAGGGTCTTTTTTGCTGGCAAAACTGAGTTTGGCCAATGCGCTGTCTACCGCTACCGCTTCTGTGGCCATTTTTTCCTTCGGAGCAGCTGTTGTATTAGATTCATTGTTGCATGCGGTGGCTACGTATGCAAAACATGCCGCAATTAAAACGATTCTCATTGGTTTGATTTTTTATGGAATGTAAATGTAGTTTTTATGTACAGCGTTACGCCAACTCCCACCATTATAATTTGCATCGCAGCCCAGAACAGGGTGCTGACATCGCGCCATGCGCTAAAGCCGGTATTCGTCGTGTTATGTTGGTGCAATTTAAAAATACGACCACGCTGGTATGGCCATCTTTACGGGGGAATTTCTATGATGTCAATGAAGCGCGATACCCTCTGGATAGCTGGAGATACAGCACTAT
>JAGWTK010000295.1 GCA_028876035.1 Bacteroidota bacterium | reverse complement strand
AATGAAGGCACTTCCCGCTCGCAGTATGCGCGGGCAAGGGCTTTGCTGATAAGCTGGCTGGAAAAACAAGCGGGTGAAAAAAAAATAGTTAGTTATGCCAGTAAATGATTTTGAAAAACAGGTGCAGCAAAAAATGGATGAGCTGCAGTTTGCTCCTTCTGCCGCAGTATGGCAGCAGGTGGAGGCAAGGATCGCTCCGCGCCGCCGCAGGCGACTGTTTTTCTTACTGCCCCTGCTCGTACTTGTAGCAGGAGCCGGTTGGTGGTGGATCGGGATCCATTCAAATTCCCAACCAGGCATTGCCGAGGCTGAGAAGCCTGCGGCTGTTGTAAATAGCGAACAGCCCTCAGTCAATTCCTTATCCTCAAACAACCAACGGTCAACTACAAACGAAAAGAAGGAGGAATCCAGTTCCCGAATGCAGCCTTACCCGGAAAAAGTTTTACCACAGGCCGGCCGAAAAGAAAATGAAGTACCCCCGGTCATCACAAAAAAGAGCCAGCGCACAGCTTCGGTTGCAGGCAAATATGCCCCGTTTAAAAGTGTACATGAATCTGAAAACCATAGAAAGAAGCGAATGAGAGAGGGGGCAGCCCGTCGGCCTTTGCAAAATCGCATGCTGCCATCCGCTGTACATGACGAGGCAGTCGCTGTAGCAGAGAATCGTGATGAACCATCCGGTGGATTGAACGAAAGTCCCGGGGAAGAAACAGCCTTGCATGGCTACGTCTTTCCTTTCGGCGTAGATCAAATGGCCGGAATTGTTGTTCCTGAGCCGGTCAACCAGCAACCCGGCGTACCGCTCGCTCCAACGAAAAAGAAAAGCACATTGAATAAGGTGCAGTGGGGCATTGAAGCAGACGGTGGGTGGACGAACACCCTGTCCAATTTCCCCGGTGGCATTGGACGTACACCTGTATTCAACGGTAATCTTGTTTTTGCCAGCAATAATGTCGGCAGCGGCGCTTTTGGAGGGAACAATGCTGCTGCTGCTTCTTCTGATCTCCGGCCTTCAGGGGGATATAGTTTGGGCATCCTGGCGAAGATTAATCTGAACAGGCGTTTTTCAATCATAGCAGGATTGCGCTATAGTCGCTATGCTGCATCACTGAGCACCGGCAGCAGGGTTGACTCAGCCACTATACAAACTTTCCGCACGGGCACGCAATTTAGCTTTACCAATGTATACCGGATGCTTGAGGTGCCGATAAGCCTGGAGCATGCACTCGGGCATTCCGGCCGCTGGAAGGGAAGTGCCGGGCTGGTTGCGGGATGGGTAGTGTCTGACCATACCCTGCACTATAATATCACCGGCGGAAATTATAAGGACGCCTCCTCAACACAACAGCGCTTTCAATACGGAATCGAACTCGGCCTCCGTTATCAGCCTGTACAACATGTACCCGCATTGCAAATTGGGCCTTTGTTTCGCTATGGCCTGAGTAAGCTTTCTGCCCAATCCTACGACGGCGGCCAGCATCTTTTTTTTGGGGGCATCAGCATTCGGTACTGGCCTGGAAAAAAATAAGGCGCATGCAACGACAGGATAAGTATGCATGTCAGCCTTGGAAACTGCTAATATGAAAAAGGCTGCCAGCATTTTCTCGCAAAGTTTTTTTCTCCTTTTTACCTGCGCTGTTTGTAGCTCCTGCCTCAAGGATCGCTGTACGAGGCATTTTACAGTGTACACGCCAGTAATGGAAAAGCTCAGCACCCTTCGTGCAGGCGTGAAGAGTTTGCCGGCCCAGCCCATGGAGCAACCCGGCAAAATTTTCATACAGGGAAACTGGATTTTTGTGAACGAGATGAAAAAAGGAATTCATGTTATCGACAACAGCAATCCTGCGCATCCTGTAAAGAAATCTTTTATTGCTATTCCCGGCAATATTGATATGTATGCCTCGGGGAATTATTTATATGCCGATCTCTACTGTGATTTAACTACGCTGGATATCTCCAATCCGTCGAACGTGACCATTTCGAAATTTCTTACCAAAACCTTCCCTGACAAAGTTCCTTATACTTTGTCGCAGGACCCGGATTCCATCAATGTAATTACCCGTTGGGTGGGACACGATACCGTAGCGGATTGTACTTCGCAGCCAATGATCTATACAATGTGTCCGAATTGCAGTGGCACGGGTCTTTACACTGCAAGCGCTTACTCATCGGGTGGGGCCAAAGCAATGGCGGGTTCTCAGGCGCGTTTTGCAGCCGTCGATAATTTTCTGTATGCAGTCACTACCAGTACATTGAATATTATGGATATCAGCCAAAGAAATAATCCTGTGCAAAAAGGCAGTGTGTCGGTTGGCTGGGATGTGGAGACCATCTTTCCATACGAAAACAAACTGTACATTGGCGCGGGCAGCAGCATGAGGGTGTTGGATATAAAAGACCCTGTTAACCCTGTACAACTCTCCTGGAATGGTCACTGGTGCAGCCATGACCCGGTGATTGTGGACGGCAACTTTGCCTATGTTACACTTCACGCGGCGAACACCTGCAGCGGAACGATCAACCAGCTTGAAGTGTACGACCTCAGCAACGAATTGAGCCCTGTTCTCAGCAAAACCTATTCCATGAAATACCCGCAGGGTTTATCGAAAGACGGCAACCTGTTGTTTGTATGCGATGACGGACTGAAAGTATACGATGCGACAATTCCCACGCAACTGGTACTAAAGGCGCAACTACGGGCCGGAGATGCGTACGATGTAATTGCGCAGCATGGCAATGCCATTGTAACCGGTAAGCAGGGGGTGTACCAGTTTAACTATACAGACCCCTCCCATATTTATCAAATCAGCAGTCTTAAATACTAGGGGTATGAAAAGCGTTCTCCTTATTGTTTCTGTCGCAGTATTGGTTTTTTTGTCGAATCCTGCCGAGGCGCAGCAAAGACCAGGGCAACTGCACTATGCCGGCTCCGCTTCACTTGGGATGCTGTTGGGTGAATCTGGCAGCGCCCTGCAGGTGCAAACGGAGCACGGGATTCAATACCGTCAATGGCAGGCGGGGCTTGGAATTGCGTTTGATAATTACCGTTATAGAACCATCCCTTTGTTCCTGGATATCCGCCGCATGCTGCCGCTAAAAATAAACAGTCTCTTTGTGTATGCAGCGGGTGGTCCTGATTTTCTCTGGCTCACCACCGCACAGAAGCAGGAACTCTCCATCACCAGTCAAACCAAATTTCACACGGGCTGGTACGGCGATTTTGGTGCAGGTTACCGTATCGGCCGCAGTAAGAACAGAAACGCATTGCTGCTCAGTGCCGGCTATTCGGTAAAAAGCCTGCGCACCACTACCCGGGATTTTACCCCCATCGCCTATGATGCACCGCCGGTTTTCAGCGATCGGACCTATACGTTGGGAAGAATTGTAGTTAAACTGGGAATATCATTTTAGTAGCGGTACCAGGTACCGAGTACAAAGTACAAAGACGATTGCTGCGGAGGTATCAGCTTTCACATTTGACTGATAGCTGAACCAGGAACCAGAAACTAGGAACCACGAACTATGAACGATGAACCTCAAGGTTTCTCATAATTCCCCTAAACCCCGCTCTCTTCAACGGTGAGTCTTTAAATATCTGCCGAAATCGCTCTTCGGTAATCGCCTGCCAGTTGGCCAGTGAAAACTGCAATATCTCCTGCAGGGGTTCGAAAGCAGGTTCCTTCGTGGGTTTGCTAAAGCGGTTCCAGGGACATACATCCTGGCAAACATCGCAGCCAAACATCCAGTCCTGGAAGGTATCGCGGGCAGATGCAGGCAGCAGTGCTTCTTTTAATTCGATCGTGTAGTAAGAAATGCATTGGTTGCCCTGGATCTCGCGGTTGGGTAAGATGGCGTCGGTTGGGCATGCATCGATGCAACGGGTGCAGGAACCGCAGTGATCGGTGCTGAAAGGGGGATCGGGTTCGAGGTCAAGGTCGCAAACGATGGTCGCAATAAAAAAGAAGGAACCATTTTTCTTCGTGATCAGGTTTCCGTTTTTTCCCACCCAGCCGAGTCCGCTTCGCTTCGCCCAGCTTCGTTCCAGCACAGGTGCACTGTCTACAAAACCCCTTCCATTGATGTCACCAATTTCCTCCCGGATCTTTCCCAGGAACGCATTTAATTTTTTTCGAATTACTTCATGGTAGTCTTTTCCCCAGGCATATTTTGATACTTTAGGAATGCCGGGTTCCTGCGCAGCAGAGGGGTAGTAGTTCATCAATAAGCTGATGACCGATTTGGCGCCCGGTACCAGCAGACGCGGGTCGGTACGCAAATCGAAATACCTTTCCATATACTGCATCGTACCGTGAAAACCCTTAGCCAGCCATTGTTCCAGTCTTTTTGCGTCATCTCCCAGTCGTTCTGCTTTGGCAATACCGCAATAGTCGAACCCAAACTGCGTTGATAGTTGTTTAATAAAGTTTGTATGTTCCCTGCGGTTCAGCTGATGACGATTTGTTGGCAAAGTAAATATTAATTCATTATTTAGGGGACTCGCCCGCTAATGGCCCGGTCTACTAAACCTTATCTATGCGCACGCCTTTCTTATTGATTGTTTTCCTTGGGCTGTTTACAGTGGAGCTATTGTCCCAGACAGAGACCAGTGAGGGGCCAGTAACTGCAGCAAATTTTTCGACGATCGAAACGCCCCTGATACAAGAAAATACGGCTGCTGTTGTACTCTCCGACCTCGGTGATATCAAGGTCGGTTCCACTGACTGGTTTTGGTTCGGAGTCAAGTTTTCACAAAAGAAACGAATCCGACTACTTAACAAGAAGGCGTTTAACCTGGCAACGGTCTCCGTCTACCTCTATGGAAGCGACAAGCTCGACAGTCTGAATGCATCTACCTACAATCTCGAAGATGGCCGCGTAAAAGAAGTATCGCTTTCGAAGGATGAGCTATACCAGGAAAAGCTGGGAACAGGGGTAACGCGTATCCGTTTTACATTTCCCGCTGTGAGAGAAGGGTCGATTATTGAATATTCTATTTTTTTAGCCAGTAACCGGGTTAGTATGCTGCCCGACTGGCGGTTTCAGCACCGTGACATTCCCTGTTTGTATAGCCGGTTACGTGTTGCAACTCCGGAAGTACTCCGGTATTTGATAACCACCCGCGGCATTGATTCTATCAGGAGTGAAGTCGGCGAAACGACGAATGAAGTAGTGAAAATAGGGTCAGATAGTCTGAAAAAAGGAACGCGTCATCAAACCTGGACGGCCCGTAATATTCCTGCATTTAGCGAGACCAGTTTTATTCATTCTCCTTCTGACTACCTTGACAGAATTGAATTCTTTCTGGTGCAGGCCTATGACGGCATGAACGGCATGTCACGAATGACCTGGCAAAGCGTCGACAATGATTTGATGTCGATCGAGTCATTTGGCCGTGCTTTTCTTCCGGAGCGAAATCGAAAACTACGGTCGGTCGTTGAGCAACAAACCGTTCTGGCTGGTTCCCCATTAGAATCAGCAAAGATGTTGTATGCATATGTGCGGGACAACTTCGTTTGTACGGGCAACGACGGC
>JAGWTK010000294.1 GCA_028876035.1 Bacteroidota bacterium | reverse complement strand
AAATAACGCAGACCGACCAATGTCCGCAAACGATCGTCTTCATTGCCCCGTGCCAGTTTATAAGCGCCGGTATTCCATCCTACCCAACCATCATAGGTATAGAAATGGTATTTAATGTCTGATTGATACAGCGAGTCGGTCCAGAACATATTCTCTGTTTCCCGATTGGTCGCGCCGAAAGAATAGGTCCATTTCGTATAGGCATTTACCAGTGGTTTGGTAAACTGCAGGTAGGTATATTTCTCTTCCTTCTGGCCCGCATTTATCGTATTGTTGAACGTTGTGAATCCGAGGGTGGCATCCATAAAAGAACCGCCGATGTTACGGTAGATATACTGTGCCGCAATTCCTGTCCGTTGATTCCTGACTTGATTATAGAGTACACCGGTTTGAATACCCTGTCCTGTTCCTGCGAGGTTCTCTTCCCTTGCCACCAGTTCGCCACTGGCGGTGTTATGCAGTTCAAAACTGCCACCGATGGACAATACGTCTTTGGTACGGATAAGAATATCCACCGAATCACGTGCACTCGGCACGGGGATGATGAAAATTTTGGCATCCTGGATATAGACCTGGTCGCGGAGGTGACGCTCGTTATCTGCCAGGAGAAAGGCCTGCACTTTATCACCGCTTTTGAAGAAGAGGTTGTTGCGTATTACAAACTCCCTTGATTTATGGTGGAAGGTATTTGCGAGTTTCGTAAATGTATTCCGGAAGTTCCTGGCTGTATCCACCAGCAGGGTTCCGAAATCCAGTCTTTGAATTGTAATGTTTCGGATGGAGGCACCTTCGTATTTTCTAAACTGCCGGTCATTGGGAACCGGCGCTATTTCAAGGTCCGATGCAACCGTATCACCCACGAGGTTGTGGGCGAGTTTGCCAACAATGCCTTTCTGGCGTTTCAAATAAGGCACGATGCCCTTTTCTTTCCGGGCACTGTCCTGCTGCGCGCAAACCACCGAAGGCAGCAGCCAGGCGAGCAAAAGCCATACTGTCGTCATTTTAAGTAGCTGGACAGGCTGCATGCGCGGAAATCAAATTTTTTCAAAATACGGTATTTCACACAGACTGTTGTATCAAAAGCAATGCCTCTCGTTGTTAGGCGTTAGCTATTAGCCTTTAGCTTGCATCTAACAGCTAATACCCAACAGCTAAAAGTTAACGCCCTCCCCGTAATTCCTCCCTGTCTTTCTTGGCGGCACGCAGCATTTCACCAAAGTTCATTTTCTTCAGCAATGCCGATACGGTCATGGCAATCCGTTTTGCCTGGGTGGATTCTGTTTTGGCAGATTCTATCCATCGGCTATAATACAACTGGTGGGAACGCGGCATCTTGTTGAAGGCGGCTGCCGCGATGGGTTCATCGGCCAAACAGGTAAGCAGTGTTTTGTTGATGACGGGCAGCTTTTCATCTGTCGCTAATTGAACAGTCAGCTTATCGCCTTTCTTCTTGCCAATGGCTTTTCGCATGCTGGTGTTCAAAGCCATGATAAAATCGCCGCCACCCATGGGAATCAGGGCAACCCCGCTGATGGCATGAGCATCCAGTTTTCCTTTTACCCGGAATGATTTTTTATTATCCGGCTTCAGCTGCTGCGCTTGTTTGGCAGTAATACGAATATAGGTCCAACCGGTTTTCTCCCCCTGTTCCCCGAACTTTTCGATGGTTGTATTAAAACGAAGCATGATCCAATTTCCGAAATTTTTGAAACAGGAGAGCGCAAAAAAAGCCGCAGCAAAACGCCGCGGCATTTCAAAATGTTTCCGTGTATGATTAACGAACCATCAACTTTGTAGTGGTTGCGGCTTGCCCGTCGGCGGTGACGCGAACAATATAAACGCCTGGGGCCAAATCACCCGTTTGCAGGGTGCGGGTATTGCTACCGGCGAGCAGGCTTAGCTGCATGGTACGTACAATATTTCCGGTGGTGTTCATTACCTGTACGCTGGCATTGCCGCTGCGCGCACTGTTTACCTGCAGTACTGCATTTTGTCCGCGTACTACCGGGTTGGGGTAAACGCCGTTGGCCAGTTGGATAACCGGCAACCTGTTTTCAACGGTCGTAGTGGCTGCTGTCTGCAGGTCGGGCGACATCAGACGGCCACCCTGGCTGGGCAGGTAGAGTTGGCGTTGCGGAACAATGGCTTTCGCAGTAGAAGCACTTGACCAGGAAAGTTTGGCCACCGCACTGCCGGTTTTGTCGTAATACTCCATTGTAACAGGGTATTTCACACCGGCGGTGAGCGTTATCGATCCGCTGTTTTCAGTGGCGCTATGATCGGTCCAGTTATTCACCAGCTGCACACCGTTCACCCACAAGCGCACACCGTCGTCGCTCGTAGTATAGAACGTGTAGGTTTGAGAATACAATGGCTGTACATAGCCCGTCCAGCGAACACTGAAATTGTCGCTTCTTACAAATAGAAATACCGGGGCAGAGGTTCCCCAGTTGAAATTGACCGTTGCGTCGGTACGCGAATAAGCTATGGATCCGCTCACCGTCGTATTGTTGTAATAATCGCCTTTCAAACCAGTACCGGTTCCTGTGGCGGCGGCCGTAATAAAGCTGGTTGCATTTACACTGCACCCGCTGGCAGCACCTGCAGCATTCTTCGGGGCTACATACCATTTATACGTAGTGGCTGCTGAAAGGCCGGTAACATTATAACTTGTTGTGGCCACGGTGGCAGTGGGCGCTGCCGGAGCTGTTGTGCCGGTCCATACATATACATCGTAAGAAGTGGCCGTTGCCGCAGCATTCCAGCTGAGTGTAACAGCGCTGCTGCTGGTCAAACCGGCATTATTGGCGGGTGAAATATTGGTTACACAAGCAGGCGTAGCCAAAGCTGCTGCGGTAGTGAAACTTGTTTGGTTATTGCTGCAACCTGTGGCTGTAACACCTGCGCTGTTCTTAGGTACCACGTACCAGTTGTATTTGGTATTGGCGGTAAGACCCGTGGCACTATACGCCGTGTTGGTAACATTGGCGATGGGTGTGCTGGGTACGGCAGCGGTGCTGGCCCAAAGGTACACATCGTAAGATGCCGCATTCGCAGCTGCCGTCCAGGCGAGGTTCGCTGTAGTACTGGTCGTGAGTGTGGCGTTGTTAGCCGGCGACGTGTTTACAGTGCAGGAAGGCACGGGAACTGCTGGTGCCAGTTTGAAACTGATTTCATCAATCGCGAAATCGTTGCCGGTAGTTGCAGTATTACGATTAATCAGTCCGAGATCGGCAAAAGTAAACGAACCCGAATTCCAGGTATAGGTAAATTTCTTCCAGCTGGTATTGCCGGTGCCTGTCGTTTGTACATAACCGGTAGTAAGGGCGGTTCCATTCACAGTTGGCGCGATTTGGGCCGGACTGGTGGCATTTTGGTTTCCAAAATAGAAACTGAATTCGTAGTTCGTATTGGGTTGTACAGTAAGCGGAGTATAGGTATTCCATACGCGGTCGCCGGCGTTGTAGGTACATCCGCCTGCAGCACTGGTATAGTTAACCAGGAAGCGATTGCCCTGTGCACCGCTGGCATCCTGGGTAAACACATCGGTTCCGCTCGTAAGGATACCACCCTGGCAGCCGAAGTTGTATTGTTTATACGGCAGCTCTGCCACAAAGGGGTTATCTGCATTGAAGTGTTCAGCGAACAACGTATCGGTAGCGCAGGATTTGGTGCTGATGGTAACCGCCCCCGGAGACCAGGCCGACCAGGCGCCACCCGCATCGCGCTGGAAACGTACCCGATATTGACCGGTTGCCGTTGCCGTATATTCATTACCGTTAGCACCCGGAATGGTCACACCGTCTTTCTGCCATTCATAGGCTGCATAACCGGCTGTGATGCCCATGCGTGCAGCTATCGTTTCCGTGGTACAGAACTGGGTATGGTTGTAATACACCAGTGGTTGTGCCTTATGAGCTGCATTCCAATAGCTGCTGATAACGTAGCCGCCGGATGCATTCTTCATATTCCACATATCGGTCCATGTATTATGGCCGTCATTTATAAAATATGTTTGGTAAGCATTGCCTCCGGCTGCCAGTACTTCACCAATAAAAGCGCTGGTACTGGAAGGATCGGGGTTAACATCCTGACCGCCGTTGGCAATGTAAAATGGAATGTGCACGTAATCGGGGATGTTTCCGTCGAGCGTACGTACAGACGCGGGTGAAGAAGGCAATGCCACGGCGACCCTTTTTGGATAAGTAGCGGCGTAAGCAGCAGCACCATAACCACCGGAAGACAGTCCCATCGCGATCACCCGATCCGGATCTGCATTGTTGTATTTCTGGAGTGTATCAAGTACGCCATTTACACGGCTGAAATAACTATCATCCCAGCCCACCGAAGTCTCCTGCGGAAAAATCATAAAGCCGTTCCACTCGCCGGCATTGATTCTTTGTTCAAACACCTGGGCACCCCAGAGCAGCTGGTATTCGTTGTCGTACACCGAACCAATCTCACCACCGCCATGGTAGAAAACCAGCACCGGGTATTTGGCCGCATTGGCAGCATTGTAATTATTGGGAAAACGAAGGCGAAACGCCATACCGTTCCAGATGTACGACTTGAAGTTGGTCGTGGACCACGAGATTCTCGACGTACGCACCCATTTGCTCATCACCCCGTTGGCGGGAACATTGGGATTGCTAGCTGTTCCGGGAGTGGCCGCAGCACTGTAGGTGACCAGCGGATCGGCAGGGTTGAAGACATCTTGTGCACGGGCGGCAATGCATAGCACGATCAGTGCCAGCACAAAAAAGACTTGCTTTAGCATGTTATCAGGTTTAAGGGCTAACTATTTCAGGCAAGAAACCGGGTCATTCGGCGAGGATAGGAACGGAAAGATTTTACAAGGACTGGGAAATGGATAGTGAAGGATTTTACTGAGGGCACAAAAATAATAGATTAAAGGACTTTTCGACCTGTTTACTTAAAAATCACACAAACCGGGTATGCACTTCGCTCTTTTTTCAACTACCACTTGTTAGTTAGTGCAACAACTTTTTTATATTTTTGGCACCATTAAATGAATCGTATGCATTTTGAACTGACCGAAGAGCAGCGGATGATCCAGAAAGCCGCGCGTGATTTTGCCCAACAGGAATGTTTACCCGGCGTAATTGAGCGGGATGAAAAACAATTGTTTCCTGCCGATCAAATACGGAAACTCGCGGAACTTGGATTTATGGGAATGATGGTGGATCCGAAATATGGCGGCAGCGGCATGGACACCATCAGTTATGTGCTGGCCATGGAAGAACTCAGCAAGGTCGATGCAAGTGTGAGCGTTTGCGTTAGCGTGAACAACAGCCTGGTATGCTGGGGACTGGAAATCTTCGGCAGCGAAGAACAAAAACAACAATACTTAACGCCCCTCGCACAGGGACGAAAAGACAACGAATTGTATATAGGCGCGTTCCTGTTAAGCGAGCCGGAAGCAGGCAGCGATGCCACTTCACAAAGAACAACCGCGGAAGATAAAGGAGACTACTACCTGCTCAATGGCACCAAGAACTGGATCACCAATGGCAATTCAG
>JAGWTK010000293.1 GCA_028876035.1 Bacteroidota bacterium | reverse complement strand
GTCATTCTGCTCCACTTTGAAGCCCTGGCTTAAGGAAACATAGTGACGTGCAAAAAACTTGAAGAAGTTCGCCACAGCAGGATTATACGTCTTTTTACTTTCGTTGTCCAGCGGTGTAAACTCCCAGGTCGTGGGAAAATCGTAAGTGGTATAAAACTCTGTTTCATCAAAGCCATTGGCCGATTTTTTGTCCTTGTTGATGGTCTGTACCCGCACTTTACTATAGCCGACCATCGCACCAGGAAAATAGGTTTCGCCGAGGGGTTCTTCCGTGTAACGGTAATTGGTAGGCGCGAGTGGAGCCACTTTCTCTGCAAATTCAACCGGCAAATGAAATGGATTTTCCTCTCCACCAATCGCGGGCTCATAAGCGGCTACGCCGCTGCTGATCCGGGTAGGCACATTATTTATCATCCGTATCGTTGAGTAATCATACTCCTGGCCATAGGTCGCATCCGATTGTTGCTGTTTACTCATCGCCCGGAAATTGTCAAATACTTCGATCCGCTTTACCCGGAGTCCGCCACCGAACTTTTTGAACTCGGGATTGTCCAAACGGGCAAATGATTTAGCGGGCGTGATTTCATTGGCGTAATTTCCTTTGCGTGCCTTACTGCCGTAGCCTTTAAACATCTCCGTAATATTGCCGCCCGAGGTTTGCAACATCTTTATAAAATCGGCTGCATCTACATTGTCGCCCGGCTCCGAAAAAGGATAGGCTTTTGAGGGCAGGTTCAGTCGGAGGAACTGGATGGCTGCTACAGCCGGGGGTGCGCCGTCACTAAGGTTTGCGAGCCGAACCCAAATTATTTTGTCGTTTGGATTACCCTTTACCCCGTAATTGTCTGCATCGATATCTGCATAGAACGGTACAAACTCACTGCCCTTACCCCAACGGTCTTCGGGCATCTTTACAAACAACTTGAAATAAATTTTTGAGACGCCATCCAGGTACAATCGCTTTATCTCGTCTTTTGAAGAAACCGCCTTGCTCACATTGATAAAGACATATTGATAGTCCGCGTTGTCTTTTCCTGGCTGGTATAAATTAACGGAAGGTGTCGCCGTAGCACTATTGCCGAAACCGGCGATGCTAAACATCTGGGTAGCTCTTTTATTCTGTACAAACCCGTAATCATCGGATTCATAGGTCACGCGCAACTCACCACCTGAAGGCAGCTTTATTTTTGACAAGGTCCAGGCAGCAGCATTACTTGCAGCCTGCGAGCTGTCCCAATTGTTCGCCTGACCAGATTGAAGGGTATAGGGGAAATCTGCATTGGTAAGCTGCCCGGGATTGCTGCGATAATCCTTGTAGTTACCCCAACGGTCTACCGCACCCTTTTGATAATCGGGATTGTTACTGTGATAGGTGAATACATAGGGGTTGGGTGGGGTTGTTTTCTCATTCTTGTTATAACTGAACCAAATCCGTGTCAGCGTAAGCTTGCCCTTGCCGCTAGCCGACGATGGATTGTTTTTACATAAATCATAGGAATACCCAAAATGAACCGTTTTTATCGGACGGGCATTGGAAGGACCGTTTTTGATATAGTCGGCCTTTGAATACAAGTTAATCTCGCGAAGGCGATAGGATTTTTTTGTCGCATCGAGTACGCCGTTCTCAGATTTGACACCAAAGGCGTCCTGTCGAACAGTATCGGTCTCCAATACGAAAGTAGCCATCATCGATTTTGATTCCACCGAGTTGAGGTACCAAACCTCTCTTTCGCCATAGGAATAAGATGCCTTTTCATCCCTGGTATCGGTTTTGAGTCCGTCGTTGTAAGCCGCTGAATCAAACGGGGCGCGCCAACTATAGCGGTTATTGACATCGTACACACGCGAATAGTTAAACCGAATCGCCTCGCCATTATCATCTTCTGTTATGCCGTCGCCAGTGATATCTACATAGTCCGGTGATAAGATACCCGACAATAAAAAATTATGTGCATAGGAAGGCATGGTCTCACGGCTAAAATAATTATCAAGACCCCGATTGTTGTTGGTTGAATTGTCCTGCCCCGGCACATAGCTGGTCATACCGGTGGCGGCATTGTATAGCTTTGTTCCGCCCACGGTTTGATCCACTGAAAAGCTAACATCGCGCTGCATAAAATTATACACAGGTACACCATACACGTACCTTCTGCCATCGCTGTTTAGCACTGTGATTTCTGAAAGATGGTGTGCCTTGCGGATGGGCAATGCACCATTGATGTCTACCCGATTGACGTTTGTATAGTTGTTATTGCAGGAAGAAGTGGGGAAACTATTGATATTGTAAGACCGGATGGTTTTGTCCAGTGCAAAGTTCACCGCATCGGAGGCTTTTAAATAGGAAATCACCTGGGTGCGTTTGTCTCGCTGTTTTCTGTATAGCTCTGAGCTCACTGGCAGTTTTCCAGTCTGCTGACCATTTTGGAAAAGGGATAAAGTTCGGGTAGCGGTAACCGTTGCACTATTGTTTTCATATAAGGGTGAAAGATCAGCCCTTACCAGTTTGGTATCGCCTATGGCGTTGTAGAAATTTTGATCAACAGCCGTCTTCTCGCCCGGATTTTTAAAGTACACCGGTTCGAAAATGCTATCTTTTTGTTTAAAGGGAACTACATCTTTGAGTACATTGTCACCCTTCCAGGCACCGTTTTTTGTATTGGCAAAAATGCCGTCGTAGTCTACCCCGGCGTGAAAATAGCTGCCCAGTCCGAGGTCAAGCGCGAAATTGTTGGAATTGCTCTTGGTGGTCATGCTATGATCATAAATAAAACCCACATCGCTACGGTAAGGCCGAAACATACCACCTGTTCCTTCGCCGGAAATAGAATAAGCGTCGTATGTATACATCGGAACTGCGATATGCGGCTCTTTTTCCCTAAAGGCCATTTCCTTCTCGCGGTTAAAATCAAGGAGCGCATCGGCTCTTCCATTTGCATCCTGGTAATAGAGATATCCAAAGGCAGGCGCCAGTTTGGTGGTATCTTCCGGTGCAATCTTTTGAATCGATGCATAACCCCTTACAGATGCGTTGGCAAAAAGTCCCCATAGCAATCCTCCCAGTTTGAGCTTAAAAGCATATTGCGAGGAAGTAAATGGAATTGTAACACTCGGTGTGAAGGAAGGTCTGGAAAAGCTAATACCTGAATTGGCACCTACACTCCCCCCGAAATCGCCCTGCCATTTTAGATTGTCGGTCGTGGATTTTTGAATATTCATCTGACCCGACATCTGCAGGCTGCTCACCCCCATTCTCGAGTTGAAATTGGTACCAATGGTGCCACTACCCGACATACGGCCTTCTTCCGAAGCTGTTTTAAATGAAAAGGAAGGGCTTACATCGAGGCCACTCTGTGAATTATTGGTGACTCCCAGGCCAAGGGTCATTGACCCTGATGCATTTGATCCTGAATTAAGCCCCGCATTGATACCATTTTCTGTTCCCCAACCCTTGTAATTATTGTGAAATACGCCTAGGGAAGCTCCTAGAGAGAGCGAACCTCCAAATAATTCTACATTGACGCCGGCAGTTACCCCTGCAGTCTTATTCTTTTTCAGGCTCAGTGTCTTTTCTACCTGGTCGGTTCCGTTGAAGTCATCCGGCAATCCACGCATGTTCCGGCTAATGGTTCCCGGATTGATATTCCAGCCAAGTCCTACCCAACTGGCTTCTTGGTCCATGGTAATTCCACTGCTGTAGTGAATATTGATTGGATATCCACCGACATCAAGCAGGGGAATATTATAGGAGAAGTCGCCGGTGAATAAATCCACCATATTATTCGCGTTCACCGAGTGGAAGCTCTGCATCTCAGGCTGGTTGGGCCCGGATGAAAATGACTTTTTCGGAGCAGCTGCATTCCGAATCGATTTAACCGGACTAAACGAACGCTCTATTCCTTTCGATTTGGAATCAATTGTCCCTACAGGTGTTAATCTCGGATCTTTTACCAGGGGAGAAACCTTCTCGTAATAATTTGCGGAAGACCTGGAAAATCGCGCCGGCGCATCAGGATTAGCCAAAAGCGGCAATGCAAGTCCGCTGTACATCAACAAAAAGAAAAACCACGCGATTAGTTTCTGGTTCCGGGAAAAATATGCAACAATCATGAGTAGTTGATTTTGGGGCGGGTAGCTAGATTTATTGGTTGGGGTCTCTATACTCGAATTTTAAATACCAGGACTGATTTCTTGAATCGCGGAGCTCCAGCAGGTAAAGATGCCTGTTAATGATGCCGCTCATGCCAGCGAGGGAATGCTTGATGAAATTTTGTCCAAATCGCAGTTTTTGCTCGGCAATATCCAGCGTAACCTCGGGGTGGTTGGCCAGGGTAATGTCATAGATATGAACCTGCGCTGTGCTGTCGTTGATATCGTTCACGTATTCATAGCGCACATCACCAAAACATATGGTGTACGAGGCTTCGCTTTGTGGAGCCAGCCTGATATAGTATCCTTCTTGTTTGTAGTTGGTTGTATCAGGAGACAGCTTTGCGATTCTAAAAGTCCATACCTCACTTTTACCGACCGCATTACTGTTGTTTTTAGCGGTTATCTGCCATGCATAGGTTTTGGTACTGTCGAGCTCCGGTGAAGAAGCGGGGTATTGAAAATTAGTAGCTGATAAAGACGATGCAGTTAATAGCGGCAGGTTCTGTTGCACCGCAAGGTCTCCGGACTGACCCGGCAGTACTTCCACCAGGGTCCAGTCATAATTCAGCGCGCTAAAACGGCTAATGGGAACGGGTGGTGTCCAGGTAAATAAGGGACGCGTTACAATGATTTTTTCGCTATCGGCCGGCAGTACCAGCAAAGGCGGACTTACCGGTTCTATTTCAATACCCTGACATTCTTCTGCGACCGACTCGGCCGCATCGCTTATATACTGAAACACGGTATAGCATACCTGGAAATTCCCAATCGGTAGAAAGCCATCAGGATTGGTATCAACACCATAATTACTATTGTAGACTGTATAGGTAATCGGCTGCGCATCCTGGTATTGTACTTGTTTCATGCCCTTAGGAAGTTCTAATGATTTACTGCTGCCCGCCAAAACCTGGATATTGCCAGCTTGATCACGGATAGAAATATCTACCCTTACATCTACCTTTGCTGTTCCCGTATTAATCAGTGAAAAATTCCAAAGCTGGCTTTTTAAGGTTATTCCGGACGGAGGAAGCTGAAGGTTAATGAGTACCTGCCCATCAAGCGATTTTGCCAGGCAACTGATCGACAATAGTAAAAGCAAGCTGCGCATGTCTTTCCGGTTAAGGTTTAAAAAAGGTTTCTGTAATAATGTACTGTCCCTAATTCTGTGTCTTTCAATAGTCCATTGATTCCGGGTAGAAAAGAACGATCGTATTGCACACTTATCCGATCCTTGCGAAAAACCGGGAGCTCTATTGAAAAACGTCCGCCAGTTTTTGTCTCTATCCGGTTAAGATTAGCAATCTTTACACCCAGCCCGGCAACTGTACGTCTGAACAACGGAATCTGTAAGAGAACCTCCGCAGTGGTCAAATCGAATTTTCCATTCTTGCCATTAGA
>JAGWTK010000292.1 GCA_028876035.1 Bacteroidota bacterium | reverse complement strand
ATTAATTGAAAATCAGCAGAATTCTAATCTGCTTTGGGACAACGATAGGAAGAAAGGTTGAAAGAGAAAGTCAGCTCAGCCATAACATAAGCGTCTTTTTGTTTAGGAAATCCGCGCTGACGACCGCTGCCATTGACAAAGCCGATTTTATCCGGACCGGTTTCATTGCTGCGATCGTTCATGATTTCCGCCAATGATGCAGATCCGTCCGGAAGTTTGGGGAAGATGCTGGGGTCGACATACGTTTTGCTGACATCGTCGAGGTAATCGGTATTCGTAAAGCGGTACACGACTTCAAATCCGATGTTCACTTTTTCATTCACGTTGTATTTCACGCCCACACCCAGGGGCACACAGAGCGCCATGCTGCCATAGGGCTTGCGATCAGGATAAGCGGCATAACCTTGTCCTTCTGTACCAAGCGGACGCAGGAATACTTTCTGACCCTGGTAGTAGGCATAGGGATCATAGCTGAATGCGCCTACACCAAAGGTTACATAGGGTGTAAAAGAGTAATCCAGTGTGCCGGGCACAAAGCGGAGAAAATTAAAATCACCCTGCAGCGCCAGCTCCCACACATTGGTATTGAAGCTGAGGTTACGGCGCAACTGGAATTCGTTTTTGGTATTGTAGACGTCGGAATATCCCAATTGTGCGTAGTGGCCACTCACGCGGAGCGCGACATAGTTGCCAAATTGTTTGCGGAAAAAAGCGCCCAAAGCGATTTTGGGACGATTGAGACGGGCGGTGGTATTGAGATCGCCAAAATAATGTGCTGCACCCGCACTGATTCCAAACTCCCCTTCATGTACTGTCGCCTGTTCCTGCGCAAATGCAGTAACCGTGATCACCATGGCGGAAAAAGCAACCCATACTTTTCTCATACCTGCAAAATAAACGATTAAATACAGTTGTTAACGCTACAAAATCCGTTTTCTTTTGTTAGCCCCAAAGCTCCCCCGAAATTTAACAGTTCGGCATTAGTTCCGGCTGTCCAATCCCCACATGAGCTTGCTGCGGAGTGTTTGCAAAAAATTATTTTCATTCAAACGTACCAGGCTCATTGTAAACGACTCGCGTTTCACTGCCAGTTGCACTTGCTTATTCACAGTGTGACGCCGTGAATCGAGCGCACAGATAAAATCATCGGCCCGGCCTTCCACTTCAAACGATATCACGTTGTTATCAGGTACTACGATTGAACGCACATTCAGGTTGTGTGGTGCTACGGGCGTAATAACAAAGCTGCCGCTATCCGGAAATACGATTGGCCCGTTGCAACTCAGCGAATACCCAGTTGAACCGGTAGGTGTCGAAACAATCAGGCCATCTGCCCAATACGTATTCAGAAACTCACCGTTCAGGTAGGTATGAATTTTTATCATGGGTGAAGTATCCTTTTTATGAATGGCAAATTCATTCAGTGCAAAAGGTGCTTCGCCAAAAAGCTCTTCGCTGGCATCCAGGTGAATCAATGAGCGTTTGTCTACTACAAAACTTCGCTTGGAAAGGGCATTCACAGCGGCCGTAGTATCCTCTTTTCCAATGCCTGCCAGGAATCCTAATCTGCCAAAATTTATGCCAAGTACCGGTATATTTTTATTGCCCACAAGACTCACCGTATCCAGGAGGGTACCATCACCACCCAGACTGATTATGAACTCAATAGACTTATCCAGGTCGATCCCCGTACCAAAAGTTTGCACGGGCATTGAAAATTGGATCCCTTTGGTGAGTTGTTCAAAATAAGGCCGGAAAATAACGGGCGTAATTTGCTGCTTTGCCAGCTCGTCGAACAGATCCTGTACCTCCGTCCGGTGATCCCAGTCCATCACGCGGCTGTAGATAGCGACTTTCATAATCATTCAAATTACGTCAAAAAACGGCGAATTACGGCTTTTATCAGAAATCGTTCCTGATATGCAGGAAAATGCCGCGCTCACCCAATTGGTTGATGCTGTATTCGCAGCGAAAAACAAAATCATAAATAGAAACCACGTCAATGCCGGCACCAGCCGTATAGAGGGTGCGGTTAACCAGGGCATTGCCGGAAACGTTTCGGTTGTACACGTAACCCGCGTCGCCAAAGATCTTTGCGTAAATGCTGAAGGGGATCACTTCAAGGCTGGGTATTTTTCCTCCGGACATGGTAAAGCCAGCGATCTTTTTGCGAACACTTGCGCGAACCAGGGAGCCTGCCACACCGTCGATCACATAGCGTTCGAGTCCGCGCAGGTACACATCGCCATAGCCCAGCATTTTCTGGTTGTAGTAGGGCTGATCAAACGGAAGTTTTACCGCGCCATATCCCTGGAGTCCCCAATAGAAACGGTGTCCGAGCGGTAAACCGGTATTGAAGCGGGCGGTTAGCTGCGAGAGGTGCATCTCGTTGCTGATGCCCCTTTGCGTAAAATTCAGATCACCTGCAAAACCCTTTAAAACATAAGCGAGGTAGTCGCAATGCTGGTATTCGAGGGTATAGGAAAACTCGGGGTACGACAGTTTTTTGGCACCATTCGCAAAAAAATGCGGATTAAACGCAAGCAGGCCGCTATCGGCTTGCAGGTAGCCCATCCCCAGCCGGAACACATGCCGGGTACTCAGGCGCGGCCGGTAAAAATAATTTACAAAACCACTCGCTTGTTTCAAGAGGTATTTATCCTGGTGCGCAATATTCTCCGGGCTTACGAATACCTGTTTGTCATTAATCGTGGTACCGTTTACTTCTTTTAATGCGGCGTACAAAAGGCCGATGCCCCATCCGTGGTGAAGCGACCTGCCGGTATAGGGCTGATCGTAGTTCGCCTGTAACTGTCTCGTATAACCACTGATGGCCCATACCCGGAGGCGATCGTTACGGCCGGTAAAATTGTTGTAGAGAAACTTTAACCCGTAGTTAACCCGTGTAAGACTATAGTTCTTATCTGCCCAGGCGGAAAGGTTGCGATCGACGGGCCGGAAATAGGGGACCGGGAAGAGATACCAGCGCTCCGTGACATCAATTTGTACATCGGCGAGATCGCCCCGGAATCCTTTTAATGAGATAACCACCGTGGTAAACAGGCGGGTATTCACCAGCAGGTCCTTGGATCGCTGAAATCGTTCAACCATCTCCGTTATACTAACTGAATCACCCCGGTGAAACGTAAGTTCCCGTTCAACGATATAGGCTTTTGTGCGGTGGTTGCCTTTGATATAAATCTCACCAACCAGGAAGCGGTGCGGGGGCGGAACAAAGGCGGTGCTGTCCTGGCACCAGGATTTGCCGGCCAGCAGCAGGCAGAGGAGAAAAGGCAGAAATTGTTTTTCCCAGGATGGCATTACAATCGTTCCCGGCGGGATTTACATGCTGAGGTAATTCATGAGATGGTCGTAGTTACTGCGGATCTCATTCTCATACAGCTCTTCTCCAAAATAATATTTCACGGTATAATCATATCGCTGGAAAGTAGACACTACATCAGACACTTCAAACCGGTTAAGCTTGATGGTTACATAAAAGAGTTGTGCCTGGTTGTCGAAAAATGTGTTGAGCTGTGTGATTTGTGCATCGTTGGTTTCAACAAGCTTACACATTTCAGAAAAAGAAAAATTGGATTTTTCCATTTCCAGTACAATAACACCGCCCGGCTCATCGGCACCCGTCATACGCCCGAGGTATTTGAGCAGGTCGGGAGCAGGTATGGCACCCAGCCATTCCGTTTCTTTCTCAATAACCGGCACCACGCTCAGTCCATAGGTATTGCAGAGCTGCACGGCTTCGAGGAAATGTGCATCGCCCCGAACGGACAGTTTCAACAGTTGCTGTTCCATTTCGCTCAGCGGCCGGCTGTCATCATCGGTGTTCAGCACATCGTCTTCGCTGATGAGACCGGCAAACTGGTCGTTGTCGGTCACGGGCAGGTGAAACAGGTGGTGGTCGGCCATCATCTGCTGCGCCTGCCAGGCAGTATCCTGCAATGACAAAACGGGCAAAGAGGAAGATATCAGTTGTTTGTTAAGCACGTGCTGAACGTTGTTTTAGGTTTTAGCCGGCAGGCAAATCGGGGAGGCACTTACCAGGAACGCCTGGACGTAGCTGATTATTACTATAGACCGCTGTTAACGCGTAAGCGCTGCTGGCTGGTTCAGCCGGGTCAAAAATTTATGCAGGATGACATTGAACTCGTCGGGCGTCTCCATCATCGGTGCGTGTCCGCATTTATCGATAAAATGCAGTTCGCTGTTCGGTATTAACTTATTGAATTCTTTTCCAACAAAAGGAGGTGTAATGGTATCGTTATTACCCCAAACCAGCAGGGTGGGTTGCTTTATCTGGTTGAGTTCTTCGCCAAGGTTATTGCGGATAGCGCTTTTTGCCAGGGCGATGATCTTAATCACTTTCAGCCGGCTGTTCACGATATCATACACCTCGTCTACCAGTTCTTTGCTGGCCATTGCCGGATCGTAAAAAGTGAGTTCTGTTTTCTTCCGGATGTATTCGTAATCGCCTCTCTTCGGATAGGTATCGCCCATGCCGTTTTCGAACAGCCCCGAGCTTCCGGCCAGGATCAACGATTTGATCCGCTCCGGGTGCTTGAGCACATGTACCAGGGCCACATGTCCCCCGAGTGAATTACCGAGGAGGTGAATATGCTGGTAATTGCGTGCTTCGATGAATTTATGAACAAATTTTTCCAGTCCGCCCACCGTCGTATGCAGAATATCCAGGTCGAACAAGGGCAGCATGGGGACTACTACCTTATTGTACCGGCTGAAATAAGCAATCAGGTCTTCAAAATTGCTGAGCGCGCCAAACAATCCGTGCAGCAGAATTAAGGGTTCTCCCTCTCCTTCCTCAACGAACCTGAATTTGTCTACCTGTTTGATTTCGTAATTCATTGTCTATAATTACTACGCGCTGTATTCCGCTGCTAAAATAATTGTTTTATAACAAATAGGGCTGCAAACAAACGCATTCCGTTTGTAATACCAAAACAATATAAGTATTTGAATTGTTTTTAGCCAATTAGCGTGGATACACGTCGTTAATGCTGCTCCTGTAACTTGCCTGCCAGTGCTGCAAAAAACTGTTCAAGCTCTTTGAACATGTTTTTAAAAACGGGTATTGCTTTTCCCAGTGCTTCAATGACTGCCGGTCCCCAGGGATTAATAACTGGATAAACCCGCGAGGCCGCTATGGTGTCGCTGCCTATTAAGCCGGTTTTTTGCAGATAAAACAGGAATATGCTTAATATGATCGTGTACAACAACATGTATAGCAGTATACCCGCCAGTTTGTTAACCCAACCCAGCCAAACCATCTCCACCGCTTTTTGCAGGAGGGTAGCGCCAAGCCGCACCAGCAGGGCTACCGCAATAAATACCAGTAAAAAAGCCAGTAATGGTAACCAGCGTGCAGCCCCTGTATGGAATGAATCTTTCAGCCATTCTGCGGTGACTACCGACAATTTCATGGCGGCTGCCAGTCCCACTACCAGTGCTACAAGTGAAAAAAAAGCCACGATAAAACCGCGGCTATAGCCTTTCACCAGGGCGAGCACCATCATTACAACAAAAA
>JAGWTK010000291.1 GCA_028876035.1 Bacteroidota bacterium | reverse complement strand
GAATGGCTATCCGAACACGACCATGCCTGATCCGCTGGCGATCCAGATAGGTTCGCAGGCATCTACAATGACGCAGGCGGGCGAAACCAATGCGGCGTTTACCGTGACCGATCCCAGTTCGTTTTACAATTTCGTGAATCCTCCAACGACCAATACCGATACGACGCCTTATGGCACAGAATTGTTTTTCCTCCGGCAAAAGCAACAACAAACCAACCAGTATGCGGGCGTGATCAAAGCTGCCAATACCGCGGGGAATAACCTGGCTACTTATCCCGCCAACAATGCACTGGCGAATCAGCTGAAAATTGTAGCGAGACTGATTAAGGGTGGATTGAAAACACCTCTTTATATCGTCAATCACCCAAATAGTTTCGATACGCATACGAATCAAACCGATGCTACCAATCATACCATCGGCGTACATGCAAATGCGCTGGGACTTTTGTCAAAGGCCATTGGTGCCTTTCAGCAAGACCTGGGTTTGATGGGCATACAGGATCGGGTAACCGGGATGACGTTCACTGAATTCGGAAGACGCATCAAGTCGAATGGTAGTGTAGGTACAGATCACGGTACATCCATCCCCATGTTCTTTTTCGGCGCAAAGCTGCATCCTGGTCTTACAGGCGCCAGTCCGGTATTGCCTGCCAATGCAACTGTGAATGATCAAATCCCGATGCAGTTCGATTTTCGGCAGGTGTATTACACCGTGCTGCGCGACTGGTTCCAGCTGAGCGACGCCGATCTCGCGGCCGTCTTGTTCCAGACTTATTCAACATTGCCCATTTTCAGCCAATCGATATTGCCGGTCAACATCAAATCCTTCACCGGTAGCTGGAAAAACGCGCGGGTATCACTGCAATGGATAACCGATAAAGAGGTGAATATAGACCGGTTTGAAGTGGAGCGGTCGACAGACGGATTGGGTTGGACGAAAATAGGTGCTGTTACCGCATTGAATGCCGCAACAGGTGCCAGTTATGATTTCGGCGATGCGAATTTGCAGCAGGCATTTTATTATTACCGGATTCGCATTGTGGAAAAATCTGGTGCTGTAAAATACTCCTCTAACCTGTTGCTGAAAGATGCGCAGGTGGTAAAGGGTGTTCGGGTGAAGATATTGCCAAACCCCATTGATAACTGGTTCACTACTTCCTTCCAGGACAAAGTGAGCGGTACCATAACCGTGCGGATGCTCGATCTGTCCGGTAAAGAAATATGGCAGGGCGTACAACAGGCTAATGATGTGTACAATCTCACTTTTACCATCAATAAACAAGTAATGCCCGGCGTATATGTGTTTCAGGTGAGAGACGGGGCAGGTTACGAGGCTTCCACGCGGGTATTGCTGCGCTGATTAGCAAAGCACCAGCTGGCGGTAGAGTCGCTGCAAAGTTTGTTCGGTATCGTCGCAAAGTCCGCTGTGCGTGCGGGAAGTTTGTACGACAGTACTACGGGTTGCCGTAAGCCAACGGAATCGTTCTGCCAGCGGTAGTTTACCAACCGGGCCGCTGTCTTTACTTCCATGGCAGATTTTTTCAAAGGCAGAAAGGTATTGCGCAATTTCCGGGATGTCCAGTTCGGCAGAAAATGCACGGATACGTTCCATGTTGAGATGAAACAGTACGCCGAGGAATTTTTTCTCTGCACAATAGAGTACTACGCCTACATTGAGGAATTCTTCCCGCTCCACCTTAGGAACGAGTCGCAACACGGCATATTCAAATAAGTGCTTGCCTGGCATCGATAGCGGTTTTTACGAACTGTGAAGAATTGGCGAGCCGCATTTTCAAAAACTGCGCATAGGCTTCGCGGTGAGATGTGACAGTCTTGAAGGGTGCATCTGTCAGCAACCATTGTTCTGGTACCAAAGCAACGATCCTGTCTATTATTTCAGCAGTTAGCAGTGATTTGAATTTCGCATCCACTGCAGCAAGTGCGTTGGCCTGTGGCAGCAATACATGGTTTTTAATCAGGGTAAACGGTTTTAATGCCTGTTCCTCCCATTTATCCCAGGAATGGTGGAAATACAGCGAAGCGCCGTGATCGATCAGCCAGAGCTCTTTGTGCCAGCTCAGCATATTGGTATTGCGAAAGGTCCGGTCGACGTTCAGAATAAATGCATCCAGCCAAACCACCTGTGAGGCGAGCAGTCCATCAATTGTCGTTACTGCTGGGTCGTAGGTGATGGCACCCGAGAGATAATGGAGGCCGAGGTTTAGTCCGGCACTTGCTTTCAGGAGATCCTGGATTTCTTCGTCGGGCTCTGTCCGGCCAAAAGCATTGTCCAGTTCAGCATACACAATTTCGGGCACTTTTAAACCAAGTGCCCTTGCTATCTCCCCGCCTATCAATTCTGCAACCAGCGATTTTGGTCCTTGTCCGGCCCCGCGAAATTTGATGACATACAAAAAGTCATCGCTGGCTTCTGCAATAGCGGGCAGGGAGCCTCCTTCGCGAAGGGGCGTTACATAACGTGTTACTTGTACCGTGCGGATAGGGTATTGCAGTGCCATCAGTGAATCGTAGGTGCGCGGCAAAAATAGCACTCTCCCGGTATGTAGTGGCGGTGGGACGGTATATCGGCAGTTTATTTTATCTTCAGCGCCCGTTTTGCCGGGACTGATTGTAATTCCAAAAGAACAAGCTATGATTATTGAGCCCAGAATGCGTGGATTTATTTGCCTGACAGCACATCCGGATGGTTGCGCGATGAACGTACACAACCAGATTAACTATGTAAAAAAGCAGGGCGCCATTAACGGACCCAGGAAAGTGTTGGTCATTGGCGCGTCCACCGGCTTCGGTCTTGCTTCACGTATCACCAGTGCCTATGGATCCGGCGCAGCAACGATTGGTGTCTATTTCGAAAAGCCACCGGTAGATGGTAAGACAGCTACTCCGGGCTGGTACAATACGGCTGCCTTTGAGCAGCAGGCGCAGGCGGATGGTATCTATGCGAAAAGCATCAATGGAGATGCTTTTTCCAACGAGGTAAAAGAAAAAACGATTGAGCTGATAAAAAAGGATCTGGGCCAGGTAGAACTGGTTATCTACAGCCTGGCTTCCCCGGTACGTACGCACCCGGTTACAGGCATTACGCATCGCTCCGTGCTAAAACCCATTGGTGCAACGTTTACGAATAAAACCGTCGATTTTCATTCCGGTAAAGTTTCTGAAATAACCATCCAACCCGCGAATGATGAAGATATTGCGAATACAGTAGCAGTAATGGGCGGCGAAGACTGGGCCATGTGGATGGACGCGCTGTTGAAAGCAGGTGTATTGGCAGAGGGCGCTACCACAGTGGCGTACTCCTATATCGGTCCGATGGTCACCGAGGCGGTGTACCGAAAAGGAACAATCGGCCGTGCCAAAGATGATCTTGAAGCAAAAACGAAAGATATCAGCAAACTGCTTCAACCCATTGGCGGTAAAGCCTACATTTCAGTGAACAAGGCGTTGGTTACACAGGCCAGTTCTGCCATCCCGGTAATTCCCCTGTATATTTCACTGCTTTATAAAATCATGAAGGCGAAAGGAACGCACGAAGGATGTATTGAACAGATCTACCGGTTGTACAAAGATCGGTTATACAACGACGGTAGTGTACCGGTAGACGAGCAGGGGCGTATCCGTATCGACGACTGGGAACTACAACCCGATGTACAGGAGCAGGTAGATGCACTCTGGAAAACAGCCACGACTGAAAACCTCCCATCGATCGGTGACCTTGAAGGGTACCGCAGCGACTTCTACAATTTGTTTGGATTTAAAGTACCAGGCGTGGATTATCAGAAAGATGTGAATGAGGTGGTGGAGATTCCAGGGTTGGTAGTTTAAAATTTTAAGGGTTTAAAAGTTTAATCGTTCATTCTGTGTAGCTTGTTGATTTCTTTGCGGAGCTCTTTGCATTCCGCGCACTTTTTCGAGCGTCATTTCTGCGAAAGCAGGAATCTCATTGTATACTTGTTCTGCTTTCCGGGCACCGTCTCCTGCAAGGGACGGTGCGTTTTTATAAGGAAATTCTGTTTGAACCGAGCGCGATAATCGCAAACTCCGATTGTTTATGACGAAATTCTTTTCCCTATCAATCCTGCTCCTGGCCACAGCTATTGCGCATGCCGCCGCACCCACCGGGCTAAAATGTGAATACCTGATCAATCCCATTGGCATCGATGCGCAACACCCAAGGCTGTCCTGGCAACTCGAAGCAGGTGTTACCCGTGCGCTGCTGTTTCGCATCTGCGTTGGAATGGATTCGCTGGAGGTTGCGAAAGGAAGAGGCCAATGGCTGAAAGATATCAAATCAACCCAGGTGCAGTTGGTAGCATATGAAGGAGCGACGATCAGGCCATTTACAAAATATTATTGGAAAGTGCTGTTCTTGTCTGCCCCCGGTAAATGGACAAGCTCCGGTATTGCCAGTTTTGAAACTGGTATGATGAATGGCGGTAACTGGAAAGGTGCGTGGATCAGCGATACACGGGACATACACCTTAAGCCAGCAGCACTTTTCAGGAAAGAATTTCAACTTCAACGGAAAGTGGTGACAGCGCGGGCCTGTATCGCGTGTGCAGGACTGTATGAACTAACGATCAACAATAAGCGCGTGGGTGATCACCGGCTGGATCCTATGTACACGCGGTTTGACAGGAGAACGCTGTATGTAACCTATGATATTACTCATCTGCTCCAAAATGGTAAAAACTGTGTGGGTGTAATGCTGGGCAATGGATGGTATAATCACCAGTCGACCGCCGTTTGGTTTTTTGATAAAGCACCCTGGCGGGGCAGACCTTCTTTCTGTATGGATATTCGCATCCGGTACAGCGACGGGTCAACGGAAACAATCGCGACGGGGAAAGATTGGAAAACGACAACCGGCCCGATCATCTTCAACAGCATTTATACAGGTGAGCATTACGATGCAAGACTTGAAAAGTCAGGCTGGAACCTGCCTGGATACGCCGACAGCACCTGGAAAGAACCCATCTTTATGGCTGCGCCCTCAATGAATATCGTAGCACAAAGTTCCGTACCCATCCGGATAACGGATACTTTGCATGGATCGATACTCCAGCGCACCGGCGATACCAATGCCGTATTTGCATTCCCGAAAAACATTGCCGGCATCGTGAAATTGCAGGTGAGTGGCAAAGCGGGTACGATCATTGGTTTGAAACACGGTGAGCGATTGGACGAGAAAGGACATGTAGATCAGTCGAACATCGATGTGCATTATCGTCCGACTGACAACACCGATCCTTTCCAGACGGATATTTATATTTTAAAAGGGGAAGGGACCGAACAGTTCATGCCCCGATTCAACTATAAAGGGTTTCAGTACGTTGAACTGAGCAGTTCCGCGCCTGTGCAACTAAGTGACCAATCGCTCACTGCTTATTTCATGCACAGCGATGTAACGCCCGCCGGCCGCATTCATAGTTCCAGCGAACTTATCAATAAGGTATGGGCTGCAGCCAACCAATCGTACCTATCAAATCTTTACGGCTATCCCACGGATTGTCCGCAACGTGAAAAGAACGGGTGGACCGGCGATGCTCAAATTAATAT
>JAGWTK010000290.1 GCA_028876035.1 Bacteroidota bacterium | reverse complement strand
ACCCCATGCTAAACCAAATTGTACTCATTAAACAGAAAAACAAGCAAAAACAATCATTTCACTGTTTTCCCCGGACAACAGTGATCCAGAAATCCAGAAATCCAAAAATCCTTCCCTGGACTACGTCATCAAAAAATTTCAATTTTGGCTACCTTCGTCTGGTTATGGAGAAATTCATCGTGTCTGCGCGCAAGTACCGTCCCCAAACCTTTTCTACGGTGGTCGGCCAGGGTCATATTACCACTACTTTAAAAAATGCTATCCGTAACGGGCAGTTGGCGCATGCTTTCCTGTTTTGCGGTCCGCGTGGCGTGGGCAAAACAACTTGTGCAAGAATTCTTGCGAAAACAATCAATTGTGAGCATCCGGGCAAAGACGGCGAAGCCTGCAATACCTGTCATTCCTGTGTGTCCTTCAACGAAGGCACTTCTTTGAACATACATGAGCTGGACGCTGCGAGCAATAACTCGGTGGATGATATCCGCTCACTGGTGGAACAGGTGCGGTTTGCGCCGCAGGCCGGTAAATACAAGGTCTATATCATCGACGAGGTACACATGCTCAGTTCTTCCGCCTTTAACGCATTTCTAAAAACGCTGGAAGAGCCTCCCTCCTACGCGATTTTTATTCTTGCTACCACGGAGAAACATAAAATACTACCAACGATCCTGAGTCGCTGCCAGATCTTCGATTTCAAGCGCATCACACCCAATGACACGGTAGAACACCTGCAGGAGATTGCCGATAAAGAAGGCATCAAAGCTGAACAGGCGGGGCTGCACCTGATTGCGCGCAAAAGTGAAGGATGTATGCGTGATGCGCTGAGCATACTCGACAAGATCGTAAGTTTTACCAATGGCGAACTAACGTATACCAATACACTCGAACACCTGAACATACTTGATGCCGATTATTATTTCAAGCTGATGGACTGCATGCAGCGGCAGGACCTGGCCGGGGCCATGCTTTTGTACGACGATATCAACAACAAAGGTTTCGAAGGGGATACGGTGTTGGAAGGCTTTGCCGAATTCCTCCGCAACCTCATGGTGTGCAAAGACGAAAGAGTGGTACACCTGCTGGAAGAAGTCGCCAGTTTCAAAGAAAAATATACCCAAACCGCCGCTGCAACACCGGTGAGCTGGATCATCAGCGCACTTAATATCGTAAACGACGCTGTGATGCAGTTCAAAGGCGCGCGCAATAAAAGATTGCAGGTAGAGCTTACCCTCATCAAACTTTGCTACCTCAACCAGGCGCTCGAGCTGAGTACCGGCGACGGTGGCATCACAAAAAAAAAACTGGTTGACACCGCAAAGCCGGTTGCCTTCCGCCGGCTAAACTTTATTCCGGTACCGGAAAAACAAGCGGAGACAAAAACCACTGCAGCCGCAAAGCTTACCATCGAAACAGTATCCCCCCAGGAACCACCAGCGGTGAGCATTCCCGTGGGAAAAAAGGCCAGCACTGGTGAAATGCCCACCAGCAAATCGGCGACGTCAACGGTTGGCAAGTTGGGTGCGCTGGGTAAAATCCGCAACCAGTTTGCAGGAAACACCCAGGCGGCTGCGAGTGCCGCTATTCCACTCACTGAAGCGGCGCTGCAAAATGCCTGGGCACAATTTACTGCGCAACTCCGCGATGGTAAAAATCCTGCAGTACAAAGTTTCGACCTGGCGACCCTTCGCATCCGGGATGAAGCGAGCTTTGAAATTGTAACACCCAATAACCTGCAGTCAAAATTTATCGAGTCGGAGCGCGTAAAACTTTCAGAACACCTGCAGCAGGCATTCAACAACCGTCAGCTCACTTTTTATATCCTGATCGAAGAACAACTCGACCTTTCGGATAAAGTTGACATTCCGCTGAGCACCCGGGAACAATACCAGCGTATGGCCGCAGAATACCCGCTGGTAAAGGAGCTCAAAGACCGGCTGCGCCTTGAGCTGGATTACTAGCCACGTTGCAAAAGATTAACAATTGTCATCGTACTTTTACCGCGCGGCGATTCATCTTTTCCTGTAGTGAAGCCGCCGGAACCAATGAGCCATACTAAACAGGTCTTCCAGACCAACAACCCAACCCGCTGGCAGCGCTTTAAATGGGCCAGCCGCCTTTTCCTTTTCCTGGTTATCATCGGGATAGCCGTAACGATCCTTACCCTGCTCACCGCAGGCACCCCCGGCATGCCCCGTTTGAACGAAACAGAAAAAGCAATTCTCACGGATACGACTAACCGTTACCTGGTGAGCCAGTCGAAAATCAGCAAGCAATACGGCGGCTACCGGAAATTTATCAATGAGAAAGAAGTGTACAGCCGGGGTAATTATCCCATCCCCCGCCGTTTCAGGCGTAAAAACGGGCTGCTGGTGCATGCCGATTCCAGCTTCTATTCTTTTCGCCGTTTTGGCGCGGGTATTCGTGCGGCCTTTTTTGTGAACTGGGACCCGCAATCGTATACCTCGCTGGAAAAGAATATCGGCCACCTCAACATGGTGATCCCGGAATGGCTGTTTCTTGATCCGAACGGAGACAGCATCACCGCGAATATTGATGGCCCGGCTTATGATGTAATGAAACGTTCGGGCGTAAAAATTATACCCATTCTTTCCAATGCGTACAAAGAAGCATTCAGGGGTGATGTGGTACACCGCATTATCAACAATCCAAAAAAGAAAGACAAGCTGATTGCCGATCTGATACAAATTCTCGGGAAATACGGCCTGTCAGGGGTAAACGTAGACTTTGAAGATCTCATCGAACAAAAAAACGAAACGCTCGTACAGTTCCAGAAAGAACTCTACGAAAAGTTGCATGCACGCGGCTACCTGGTAACACAGGACGTGGTACCGTTCAACGAAGACTACAATTTTGATGAACTGGCCCGTTACAACGATTATCTCTTCCTGATGGCCTATGATCAGCATTCAGAAAATTCAATGCCCGGCGCTATTGCTGAGCAGAAATGGATCGAAGCTGCCGTAGACCAGGCCGCAAAAAAGATTCCCGCAGAAAAATTAATCCTTGCCGCAGCAGGGTTTGGATACGACTGGACCATGGATGCCTCCGGCAAAAAGCCAGTCAGTGCGCGCCCCATCACTTACCAGCAAGTACTGTTACGGGCACGCACATACAAGCGCCCCATCGATTTCGACAACGACACCTATAACCTGCGCTTCACTTACACCGATGACCTGGGCAATGAACACATCGTCTATTTCACAGACGCTGCCACTACATTCAACAGCCTGCGGTTTGCCACCGAATATGGACTGAGCGGCGTTTCACTATGGCGGCTGGGTGCAGAAGATTCGCGCATGTGGGACTTTTATGATCGCGATATGAGCCGCGACAGCATCAGCCGGTTCGATTTCGCCTCGTTTGCCTCTATCCCCACTTTGATGGGTGAAAAGAACGTAGATTACGAAGGTTCGGGAGAAATACTCGACATTGTAGGCGGCCCCACCAGCGGAAGGATTGTCCCTGAAATTGATTCCGCGGAAATGCTTATCTCGGAAGAACATTATGATACACTGCCTTCCAAATGGATTGCTAAAAGTTACGGTGGCGACCTGGTAAAAAACAAAAAGAAACTGGTGCTAACGTTTGATGACGGCCCCGACCCCATCTACACCCGGAAAATACTGGACATCCTGAGTGCAGAGAAAGTGCCGGCCACTTTTTTTATCGTTGGACTGAACGCCGAAAACAATATTCCCCTCGTAAAACGTATCTACCGGGAAGGACACGAGATCGGCAACCACACGTTTACCCATCCTAACATTGCAAAAGTGAGCCACAGACGGGCCATCCTCGAGATGGAGTCTACCCGTTTGCTTATCGAATGCATCACGGGACATTCCACCATTATGTTCCGTGCACCATTCAACGCCGATTTCCAGCCGCAGAAATTTGAAGAACTGATCCCCGTTGCCTGGGCACACGAAAAGAACTATCTGGATGTCGGCGAATCCATTGATCCGCTCGACTGGGAACCGAATACCCCTGCCGACTCGATCGTAGCACGTACCATCCGGGAAAAAGAACGACTTACACGCGATAGTTTGCCCAGCAATATCATCTTGCTGCACGATGCAGGTGGTACTTCGCGACAGGCAACGGTAGATGCATTGCCCCGCATCATTAAACATTTTAAAGATGAGGGCTACACATTCACGACCGTTGCAGATTTACTGGGCAAGAAGAAAGACGATTTGATGCCTGAAGTACCGCATGGAAGCGGCTACTACCTGATCCAGTTCGAAAGTTTCCTGGCAGAAGTGGGGTATTGGGGCGGACACATCCTGTCTTCCCTCTTTATCGTTTTTATTATTCTATCGTTGTCCAGGATCGTCCTGATGGCCGTACTTGCATCCCGCCAGCAGCAACTCGATAAAAAACTGAACATAGTGCCTGCCTGGATAGCAACGCCCGCAGCAGCACCGCTGGTAAGTATTATTGTACCTGCCTACAACGAAGAAGTAAATGCAGTGAGTTCGCTCAATAATCTCCTGCAGGCCGACTATCCCAATTTCGAAATCATATTTGTAGACGATGGAAGCAAAGACGCAACCTATGAAAAAGTGAAAGCTGCCTTCGAAAGACATCCGCGCATGCGCATACTCACCAAACCCAATGGCGGCAAAGCATCGGCACTGAATTATGGAATTGCGCAATCTTCCGCGGATTATGTGGTTTGTATTGACGCCGACACAAAACTGCTACCAAATGCCATTTCACTGCTGATGCGGCATTTCGATCCAACGCTTACCCGCGAGATGCCCGTGGGTGCTGTAGCAGGCAACGTGAAGGTGGGCAACGAGATAAATGCGATTACGCGCTGGCAGGCGATTGAATATATCACCAGTCAGAACTTCGACCGCAAAGCATTTGCTGCTGTAAATGCCATCACGGTAGTGCCCGGGGCGATTGGTGCGTTCCGCAAACTAGCGATTGAAGAAGCAGGCGGTTTTACGACGGATACACTGGCGGAAGACTGCGACTTAACCGTGCGCATCCTTCGATGTGGCTACTCAATAGAAAATGAAAACAAGGCGATCGCGATGACAGAAGCACCCGAAACGGTAAAGATGTTCCTCAAGCAACGTTTTCGCTGGAGCTTTGGCGTTATGCAAACCTTTTACAAAAACCGCGATGCACTGTTCAACTGGAAATACAAATGGCTGGGCTGGATTGCACTGCCCAACATTCTCATATTCCAGTTCATCATACCCACCATTGCCCCGCTGGCAGATTTGTTTATGCTGATAGGCATCTGGACCGGAAACGGCACGCGCATCCTTACTTATTACCTGGTATTTATGCTGGTGGATGCGGCTGTATCGGTGCTGGCCTTCAGTTACGAAAAAGAGAAACTGTCGAAACTTGTTTGGCTGATTCCACAACGATTTGTCTATCGCTGGCTGATGTACTACGTTTTATTCAAATCATTCCGTAAGGCCATCAAAGGAGAACTGCAAAACTGGGGTGTATTGAAACGAACCGGAAGCGTAAAAGATATAGTAACGTGAAAACTGGTTCCTGAAAATGGGTACGCCGCCTGGAAAGGCGGCGCGTAAACCCTAAAAAG
>JAGWTK010000289.1 GCA_028876035.1 Bacteroidota bacterium | reverse complement strand
TTGACCGGCACCGTATCCTTGTGTTCTACTATAAAATTGCCTGTTTGTACTTCGGGAGTGGCGACAATGAGCAGACGATTAACTACCTGAATAAGATTATTAACTGGAAAGTTGATTTGCGCACGGACCTTCAGTGCTACGCCCGGCTGCTGCACCTGATTGCACACTATGAACTGGGCAATTATGAATTGCTGGAATACCTGATAAAATCGGTATACCGGTTCATGGCGAAGATGGATAATCTGAGCGTCGTTGAAGAAGAGATGTTCCGTTTCTTGCGCCATTCATTCAGGCTAAGTCCGAAGCAGTTACCCGCAGCATTCCAAAAACTCCTGGATATCGTTAAAAAGTACGAGAAGAATCGTTTTGAAACACGCGCATTCGCTTACCTCGATATTATTTCATGGCTGGAGAGCAAGATCAAAAAAGTAGCAGTGCAGGATATTATAAGGGAAAAATATTTGGCGAGGGGGATGAAGAAGGGGAAGTTGTAAGTTTTAAGTACTAAGTTTTAAGTTGTGAGAGGTATGAGGTATGAGGTGAAAAAAAAAGGTTGAGCCATCCTTTAAGATTGGCTCAACCTTTATAATTAAAATAGTTAGAAATCGCGTTTATTAATTGCTTATCTACTAAATAAAACGATTAATAATATTCTCGATATACTCCTGCTGACCGCTCCTTACGGCAGGCTCGCCATTGGCAATGGCAAATTCCCGAAGGTCTTCCAGCGAAAGTTTGCCCGCTTCAAAATCTTTTCCTTTGCCAGCGTCATAAGATGCATAACGCTCTTTGCGAATTTTAGCATAGTCTGACTTCTGAAGAATATTATCAGCAATGACAAGCGCCCTGGCAAAACTGTCGATTCCCCCAATATGTGCATGGAAAAGATCGGCAGGATCAGTGGAATTGCGGCGTCGTTTTGCATCAAAGTTGATACCACCGCCACCGAAACCACCTGCTTCAAGAATTATCAGCATGGCTTCGGTTAGTTCATTCAGGTTATTGGGAAATTGATCTGTATCCCAGCCGTTTTGGTAATCGCCCCTGTTCGCATCAATCGATCCCAGCATGCCGGCATCAGCTGCTACCTGCAACTCATGCTGGAAGGTGTGACCAGCCAGCGTAGCGTGGTTTACTTCTATATTTATTTTAAAGTCTTTGAGCAAATCATACTGCCGCAAGAAACTAATCACCGTTGCACAGTCGTAATCATACTGGTGCTTGGTGGGTTCGCAGGGTTTGGGCTCTATAAAGAATACGCCCTTAAAACCATTCTTTCGTGCATACTCTACTGATTTCCGCAAGAACATCGCCAGGTGCTCCTGTTCACGTTTCATATTGGTATTCAGCAGGGTCATATAACCCTCGCGGCCACCCCAGAACACATAATTCTCCCCATTAAGCGCAATGGTTGCGTCAAGCGCCGCTTTCACCTGGGCAGCGCCGTGCGTGAGCACATGAAAATCGGGATTGGTAGCAGCTCCGTTCATATACCTGCGATTGGAAAACAGGTTGGCAGTGCCCCAGAGCAGTTTTACGCCGCTGGACTTTTGTTTTTCTTTTGCATAATCAACAAGCGCCTGCAGTCTTTTTTCATTGTCGGTGACGTCGTTCGTATAGTCTACCACGTCCACATCGTGAAAACAGTAATACGGCAGGTTCAATTTTGTAAAGAACTCGAAAGCCGCGTCCATTTTGTCTTTTGCGCGCGCTACTGCGTCTGATTTTTCGTTCCAGGGATACAAGTGCGTTGGTTCGCCAAACGGGTCTGCCCCGTTTCCGCAGAATGAATGCCAGTAAGCGCCGGCAAACCGCAGGTGTTCTTTCATGGTTTTGCCGGCAATGGTTTTGTTTTCATCATACCAGCGAAATGCCAGCGGGTTATCGGATTGCGGGCCTTCATATTTTATTTGCCCAATGCCTTTAAAAAATTCTTTGTCACCTGTTACGACTGACATGATAGTACTGTTTATGGTTAAAAATGAATGTTTTTAAAATAGTATGCGAAAGCCTGTTCGCTAAAGCAATTGCTTCAGCAAAATCTCTTTCCATCGCTGGTAAGCCGACTCGTATATAGCAGGCGCAGACGGACTGATCATGGTCAGCGGTTGCACGTTGGCAAAGGCTTCTTTGGCTGATGTGAAAATGCCAGCACCAATCCCCGCCCCGATGGCAGCACCTGCACTTCCGTCGCAATCATACAATTCAACCGGCGTATTGGTAGCGTTGACAAATGCCTCGGTAAATACAGGACTTAAGAACATATTTGCGCTACCGGCACGGATGACTGTTGGATGCATTCCATTTTCACGCATAATATCGAGGCCATACCGCAATGAGAACGCGATACCTTCCTGTGCCGCCCGTACGAGGTGCGCCCGTTGGTGGAGGTTGAAATCGAGGCCGTGTATTTGTCCGCCAATGATGCGGTTATTGAGAATTCGCTCAGCCCCGTTTCCGAAAGGCAACACAGTTAGTCCCTCCGACCCTGGCTTAATGCCTGCAGCGGCCTCATTCATCCCGGGATAACCAAGTGCGGGCAGAAAACTGTCTTTTATCCAGCGATTGAGAATACCGGCTCCATTGACGCATAGCAATACGCCGGTTCGGGTGGCCGCTGCACTATGATTCACGTGCGCAAAACTATTGACCCTTGATGCCGGATCAAACGTAGGTTCATCGCTCACGCCATAGATAACGCCTGAAGTACCTGCCGTGGCTGCTACTTCACCTGGCTCCAGCACATTCAACGAAAGTGCGTTATTGGGCTGGTCACCTGCTTTATAACTGACAGGGATACCCGCTTTCAACGACAGCGCTGCAGCGATTGTACCGCTGAGCCGGCCGTGTTCGGCAAAAACCGGCCTGATTGCAGGAAAGAATGATGTATCGAACCCAAAATAATCCAGCACGTCTTTTGAAAGATCGTTTGTTTCAAAATCCCAGAGTATGCCTTCCGATAGCGCAGATGCAGTAGTACCGGTACTGCCTGTTAGTCTCAACGCAATAAAGTCGCCCGGAAGCATTGCATGTTTAATCTTGCCGTATACTTCCGGTTCATTCGCTTTGACCCAGGCCAGTTTGGCTGCGGTAAAATTACCGGGCGAGTTCAATAGTTTTTTTAAACAGGCAGACTGACCGATCGCAGCGAAAGCAGCATCACCAAATGGTACAGCACGGCTGTCGCACCAGATAATGGCATTGCGTAAAACGCGGTCATCCTTATCCGTTAGTACGAGCCCATGCATCTGGTAGGCAATACCAATGGCGGCTATGTCGGCCGGGTTGTATTTGCCGGAAGCATTGGCCATTTTGATGGCTTGCTGAACCTGTTCCCACCAGGTATCGGGCGACTGCTCGGCCCATCCGGGTTGTAATGCGATGATCGGTGCTTCTGTGTCAGCTGGATATCTGGCAGATGCCAGGCTGCGGCCCGAAGCGGCTTCAATTACAGAAACTTTTACAGCGGAAGTTCCAAGATCAATCCCAAGTAGCAGCATAATATGCAATCGTTTTAGAAGGAGATTCCAGGCTAAAATTACAGGCGCCCGAAAATATCGCCTCCCACTTTATTTTTAAATACTGAAACTATTTTACTGAAAATAATTAAAAAACACGCATATTTAGAATAAGATAGTTTAGCAATGAAGCCCTTTATTGAAAAATTGCCACATCCGGAAGACAATTCCTTTCTCGCTGAAACCTTTACCACGCCCCATTTCGAAGTACCCTGGCACCAGCATATTGAACATGAAATTATCCTGTTCAAACAAGGGCATGGCGCCAGCTATATCGGCAATTTCGTGGGCGACTTCAAACCAGGCGATATTTTCCTGGTTGGCAGTAATCTCCCGCACACCTTTCAGAAGCATGAAAAAGATTTAATCACAAGTGCCCTCGTTGTTCAGTTCCGTGATGATTGCTGGGGGAAGGATTTTCTTGGAATGCCGGAAGCGCGACCGATAAAGAACTTGCTGGAAACAGCCGGGCGAGGGTTACAAATCACAGGAGATTGCCGCCCGGCGCTTATGGAACAATTGCTGCAACTGGAAAACGCATCGGGATTTGAAAGGGTAATTGTATTGTGTCGCTGTTTGCAACAGGTGGCGGCGGTTCCTGAATATAGGGTATTATCATCGCAGCAAACGACCGGCTTCCAGGCGCGTCATAAAGAAAGAATAGACAAAATTCTCCGCTATACAATCGAACATTTTCAGGACCCTATTTCGCTGAGCGAAGTAGCGGCCAATGCAGCGATGAGTGTGCCTGCATTTTGCAGTTACTTTAAAAAATGTACAAAGAAGACGTATATCGACTTCTTAAACGAAGTGAGGGTTGGACATGCGTGCAAGCAGCTCATTGACACGCAAAACAATATTGCCTCAGTTTGTTATGAGAGTGGCTTTAATACACTGGCCAATTTCAATAAGCAGTTTCTACGGGTAAAAGGAATCACGCCGTCTGCTTACCGTAAAACCGTTCGGCAAGGTCAATCGATGCCGCTTTGATCATTCAAAGCCGGTAGAGATTTCGATCAATTTGTTTTTAACGGCGTACATGACGAGTCCGACCCTGGTTTTTACGCCAAAACGATCGCAGAGTGTTGATTTGTGCTGATCGACCATGCGGGCGCTGATCGACATTTTTGCAGCGATTTCTTTGTAGGTCATTTCCGTGGCAAGCAACTGGAGAAATAACTTCTCCTTTTCATTGAGAACAATTTCGCGGCGCTCTTCGTCCAGATGGTGCTGCAGCCCGCTGATAATTTTACCTGAAATCACCTCGGGCAGGTAGAAATCGTTTTTGATAACCGCATCCAGCGCTTCCTTCAATTCTTCGGGTTCCATGGTTTTAAGGATATATCCTTTGGCGCCCAGCTTAAGAATCCGGATAATCACCGCTTCGTCGCTCAGCATGGATAAGGCCAGCACTTTTACGATGGGATAATTACGGTGCAACCAGGAAGTGGTTTCATACCCGTTGCCATTGGGCATGTTGATATCCATCAAAACAATATCGGGCAAGCCCAGCGCGGGAATTTGTTTCTTCAGTTCATTACCGTTGTCTACTTCCATGAAAACGGAATATCCCTCGAAGGAATTTACGAGCCGGGTAAGTGCTTTTCTTACCAGGATATGGTCGTCAGCAATGGCAATTCGATATCTCCTGGGCATAAGGGCGGTAGTATTGTTAGGGTTTACGGATCAGCCTGTAGCTAGTTGCACAGGTATTTTGATGGTAGTTGTCGTTCCTTTGCCCGGCTGGCTTGAGATAGAAAGATGGCCTCCGACCATTTTGGCGCGGTTGACCATGCTGGAAAGACCGATGCCCCGGTTGCCCGTGGGGCGCTGCATTGCTTCATTCACGTCAAAGCCTACACCGTCGTCGGTAAATGTAAAAATAAGGTCGTTATCACGCCGGATTAAATCAACATTAATATTTTTCGCCTTGGAATGCTTGATAATATTGTTAAGAATTTCCTGAATTATCCGGAATAAAAAGATTTCGTTATTGGGTTCCAGCCGAAAGGGCGCGTCTGCCACCGAAAAATGGGTCTGGAACAAATTGGTTTTTTGAATCTTATCCAGTTCAAACCGTATGGCT
>JAGWTK010000288.1 GCA_028876035.1 Bacteroidota bacterium | reverse complement strand
TAGCAAGTTTTCTGCGATGGATACACAGGCATGCCTGCAGAAAATAAACGAAGCGCAACAGGCTGCCCATGCATTTTTAAAAACAGCGTCCTGTGTGATTGTTACACTGGGCTCATCGTTTTCTTACCGGCTAACCGAACAGGCGGCACATACCCGGGGCAATAACACAAGCTCGCCCGTAGCCAATTGCCATCGTGCACCCGCGCAATGGTTTACCAAATACCTGATGCCTATTGAGGAAACCAACGCCGTGCTGGACAACTGTGTGCATCAGTTAAGACATTTTAACCCGTCGCTGCAGATCATTTTTACCATCAGCCCGGTACGGCATATCCGCGATGGGGTGGTGGAGAACAACAGAAGCAAAGCACGTTTGCTGGAAGTGGTGCACAACCTGACCGGCAAGTTTGACGGACTGTATTATTTCCCGGCCTATGAATTGGTCATTGATGTGTTGCGGGATTACCGGTTTTACGATATTGATTTGGTTCACCCGAATTATGCCGCCACAGAGTATGTTATGCAGCAATTTATGGAAACAGCTGTGGACGGCCCTTCGCGGCAACTGATGGAGGAAGTAAGAAAAATTGTTATCGCCCGGCAGCATCGCGCCTTTCAACCCGCAACGCAGGCGCACCGGAAGTTTTTAATAGCCCACCTGGAAAAAGCAAAGCAACTGCAGGCGCAATATCCCTTGCTGGATTTGTCGGCCGAAATCAACTATTTCGCGATGGCCGCTGCAGGGTAGTTGTTTGCAATAAATTGTTCCAGTTTTTCGAGATAGATTAATTGGTTTAGCGCCCTGTTCAGGTTTTGCCCGGGATAGCTGGTATGGTAGTAAACATCACCGTTTAAAAAATCAGTAACGAACCGAATGCATTGCATACAGGTGAGCAGCGGACCGGCTTTGTGAAGATTGGCTTGCTCTGCGGTGGTTAGATCCCCATCCAGCCCTTCGAGGTAGCCGTTCACAATGGCATTGTAATAATCAGGTATAACGTCTATCAATTCCCAGTCGCGGCTGTTCTCTTCTTTCGTGCAGGCCATGGTGCGAATCATATCTCCCAGGTCTGAAAAAAACTTTCCGGGCATGACCGTGTCGAGATCAACCGGGCAGATGGCTTTGCGGCTGTTATTGTCGAACAGGATATTGCTGATCTTACAATCGTGGTGCATGATCCGCAGTGGAAAGTTTTGATTGTCGGTTTCCACGGTACGGTAGAAGTCGACCAGGTAGATGCGGTTGCGAATCTCCGAGATAATATGGGTTGCTTTCAAGAGCAGCGGGAGGGGGGCTTTTTCCACGGCCGCTTCAAATTGCTGGTAGCGGAACGCAAGATCATGAAACCGGGGAATGATAGTGTTTAGTTTATCCGCGGGCAAGCCATGAAGCGAATGGGTGAAGGCGGCAAAGGTTTTGGCGGCCGTGAATACTTCGCGGGCATCTGACGGTAAGGCCGGCGCATAGGCGTTACCGATATATTGGGTTGCCCTCCAGAAATTACCTGACTCATCTATCCAATAGTATTTTCCTGTTGTAACTGTTTTCAGCAGTGCTGGAACAGGTGGCTGATGGGCAGCGCTGAGTTGTTGCTCTATCTGCAGGTAATTCCGGATAATGTTTTCCGGTTGTGGAAAGGTATGCTGGTTGATGCACTGCAATACGGCGGCCATAGTTCCACTGTACGTGACCTTGTAGGTGCGGTGTATCAAACCTGTGCCCAGGTCCTGCACCACCGGAATACCGTTGCCAAATTGCGCTGCTGCTTTTTCCACCAATACAGTGTTCATAGCCCCGCTGATGACGTTGATTGTTTTAGGAAAAGCTGAAAATAAACCCTGTTGCGCACCGCATCAAAATTCATCGGTTAAAGCAAAATTATTTTTCCGGTACATCCATTGTCCGGATGTAAAATCAGGGAAATCAACGGTCGCATTGCCGAGTTCAATGCTTTGCTCGCTCAATGGTGTGATAGCACTCCAGGCGGCTGCATCGTATACGTCCAGCGGCGTAGGTACCTGTCGTTTGATGGCTTCAATAAATCCATGCAAAACAAAAAAGTCCATTCCACCATGCCCGGCATTCGCAGTCTCCTTGCTCCAGCGTGCCCAAAGCGGGTGGTCATATTTGTCCAGCCAGGCTGCTGCTTCGTCCCAGGTATGGGGTTTGGCGGCCTTTCCTTCGATATAAATCGATTTGTTCACATCCATCCAAAGACCCTTTGTTCCCTGTACGCGGAAACCCAGCGAATAGGGGCGGGGAAGATCCGTATCATGCTGCAGTAAGATCGTTTCGCCGTTCACGCATTTAATATGCGTTGTTACCACATCGCCCAGCTTGAACGCCACTTTCGCGTTCGGATGATTTTCGCCGCCATGTTCAACGATATAGTTGTGCAGCCCGCGTGCCTTTGAAGCGAACGAACTCAGGGACAGGAAACGATTACCCCGGTTAATATCCAGCATTTGTGCGACAGGGCCAATGCCATGCGTTGGGTACAGATCGCCATTGCGGTGAACGGAATGCAGGGTGCGCCATTTTGCTTCGGAAAATGCTTTCTCTCCAAACTCTACGCCGCCTTCAGCGCCATTCGGACCGTTGTTGAATTTCACTTCACGCAGGTCGTGCTGGTAACCGGCCTGCATATGGATCAATTCCCCGAAAATGCCCTGGCGTACCATATTCATCACGGCCATCACATCGCGGCGATAGCAAACATTTTCCAGCATGCTCACATGCGCATGTTGTTTCTCGGCTTCATGCACCACCTTCCAGTGATCATCCATGGTAATACCCAGTATTACTTCCGTGCCCACATATTTTATGCCTGCCTGCAGGCTATCGATCACCATCGGGCAATGCCATTCCCAGGGTGTTGCAATGATGACGCCGTCGATATTCTTTTGCTCCAGGAGCTTGCGGTAAGCATAAGGGTCTCCCTTAAAAATAAGCGGCATGGGTTTGCCTGATTTTTTGATCACGGATTGCGCCATGGCCAGCATGCCTTCGTCTACATCGCAAATGGCGACTACTTCCGTATCATTCCGGCGAAGGGCATTGTCGAGATGGTTTTGCCCGCGGAGTCCCACCCCTATAAATGCAAGTCGTGCTTTCTTATCGGCATTGGACCGACCAAAAGATGTTACGGGTATCACACCTGCAGCTGCGGCGGCCAACAGGCTGTTCTGGACAAAAGTTCTTCTTTTCATCTGGCATTTTTTTGAGGGTGGAAAGATAGCCGTTTACGAAATGCGTTGTGTGTTTTTCGCAAACGTTTGCGCACCGGTTTGCGGAGCAATCAAACTTAGTGGATCCGGTCTCCTCTCATTTCCATCGATTGCATGATCGCTGCTTCGTATTCCAGCCATTCCATCAATCGCGTTCTTACTTTTTCTTTGGGCAGATAGGTTTCTGCCAATTCAAGAAACAGCGTATAGTGTCCGGCTTCACTTTCCATAAAGCGCCGGTAGAAATGGCGCAGGTAGGTATCGTCAAGTCCTTCGCTGAGGCGCTTGAACCGTTCGCAGCTCCTGGCTTCGATCAATGCCATGGTGAGCAGTTGATCCAGCATCCGATCTTCCGGGTGCCCGCCTTTTCGCTGAAATTCTATGAGCTTATTTACATACACATCTTTGCGTTGCTTACCTAACGGCAGGTTTCGTTTTTGCAATTCCGCAAGTACCATCCTGAAATGGCCCCATTCCTCGGTTACCACCGGCGCGAGTTCCTTCACCAGTTTTTCGCGATCGGAATAACGTTGGATAAGGGATATGCAGGTGGTGGCTGCTTTCTGCTCGCAGTACGCATGATCCGTTAAAATGGCTCCCAGTGAAATTCCTGCAAGGTCTACCCAACGGGGGTCAGTAGGCAATTGCAGGCCCAGTATATTTTTCACGTCGTTGCTCAGGGAAGAATTGGGAATCATACAAGGTTGATAGCACTGCGGAATAGCGCAGCAGGGCAAAGATAAGCGCAAAAAAAGAGCCTGCTCTCTGGAAGAGGGCAGGCCCCGGGATTGACGGATTAACAACCTCCAAAACTGCTTAATATCTCAAGACAAAGTTCAATGCTTCGGATTGGCCCTGCAATACCATTTTAGTGGTAAGCGGGCCGGGAGCTGGTGTTAAACATGACTAATGATGAATAAAAGGAGAAACAAAGCCCCCAGTAACCATTTAAAGTAGTCGTGTGAAAATCTTCCCTGCTTTTTCATACTATTCCGGTTTTATATCTGACGTTTCCGATAATCTACGGTTTAAAAATAATGCCGGATTTTTCTAAGGATTTGTAAATATGACAACTCAAATGTCCAAAACGTTACAGCCATTGTCAATACAATTAAGTGGTAATACCGCTGCGTAGTATGGCAAATAGTGTTGATAATCTGTGTGAACAGCAGGCTGCGTCCTTTATTTTTGTGGTGTAAAAAAAATTACATTCGGGCAGCTTTTAATGAATCGTTAACGTATGAGGTGGATTTATTTTTCCGGGAGCTTGCTGATCACGGTATTGTTGGTAGTGTTGTTGGGCACGCGTATGCTGCTTCCCGCGCCGCTGGGCGCATTGTTAAGTCCGCAGCAGGGCATCTGGCAAAATGCAGAACCGGCCGATTTGAGCTACAACGATGATTTGACGATACCGGGTTTGGATGGTAAGTCCACCGTGTATTTCGATGAACGCCTGGTGCCGCACGTATTCGCAGCCAGTGATCATGATGCTTATTTTATCCAGGGCTATCTGCATGCAAAGTTCAGGCTCTGGCAAATGGAATTTGAAACGCATGCGGCGGGGGGGCGCCTGTCGGAGATACTAGGTGCAAAAGCCGGGAACCTGGACGTAGTAAACAGTGTGGATCGTTATTTCAGGCGGATAGGTATGGTTTGGGCCGCGGAGAAATCCCTGGCATTGATGGAAGCAGATACGGCAACAAAAATGATGTGTGATGCGTATACGGCAGGCGTCAATGCCTATATCGGCACTCTCCACGCAGCGGATTTGCCCTTAGAGTATAAGCTCCTTGGATATGCGCCAGAGCCCTGGACCAACTTAAAGACAGCACTCTTTATTAAATACATGGCCTTCGATTTGGCAGGGCACGACAATGACTTTGAATTTACCGCCGCAAAGAATGCGCTTACCCGAATTGCCTATCAAACACTTTACCCCATCCGGCCCGATTCGCTTGACCCAATCATTCCTGGAAATAACTGGGACCCGCCTGCCTTGCATCCGGTTGCCCCGGCAACAGCCGATTCCCTGTACTTTACGTATAAACAAGACAGCAGCAATGTTCCCGCTGAGCCCGTAAAGCCAGATCGCCGAAATGGAAGTAATAACTGGGCAGTGAGCGGCAGCAAAACAAGAACTGGCTACCCCATACTTTGCAACGACCCGCATCTTGGTTTAAACCTGCCTTCGCTTTGGTATGAGATGCAAATCCATACACCCAGCTTCAATGCGTATGGTGTGTCCTTTCCGGCAGCACCGGGCATCATCATCGGTTTCAATGATAGCTGTGCATTTGGTGTTACGAATGCTGGTCGTGACGTGAAAGATTATTACAGCATCCGATTCAAAGACGAGAGCAGGAGCAGCTACTGGTTCAACGGTGAGTGGAAGTCGACCGATTTTCG
>JAGWTK010000287.1 GCA_028876035.1 Bacteroidota bacterium | reverse complement strand
GGAAACACAACTAAGCAGCAGCCACGCAGTTTCCTTTATCTTCGCCACCATGAAACCGTTTTCAGATTTGCGTGTCGTGTTTATGGGCACCCCGGAGTTTGCCGTAGCAAGTCTTGACGCGCTCAGAACTGCAGGTTGCCACATTGTGGCCGTAGTGACGGCACCCGATAAACCAGCCGGCCGTGGCATGCAACTGCAGCAAAGCGCTGTAAAAAAATATGCCGTTGAACATGGGCTCACTGTTTTACAACCGGAAAAACTTCGGGACCCGGCTTTTCTGGACGCATTGCGGGCGTTGCAGGCAGATCTGCAAATTATTGTTGCATTCAGGATGTTGCCCGAGATCGTTTGGAATATGCCGCCCATGGGTTCGGTGAACCTGCACGGGAGCCTGTTGCCTCAATACCGTGGCGCTGCACCCATCAACTGGGCCGTCATCAACGGAGAAACGGCAACGGGCGTCACTACATTTAAACTCAAACATGCGATTGATACGGGCGATATACTCCTGCAAAAAAGTTTTCCGATTATGGCCGAAGAAACTGCCGGCGATGTGCATGATAAGATGAAGACAATAGGAGCCGCTTTGTTGGTGGAGACGGTAAAAGGACTTGCAGCTGGTACGCTGCGGGAGCAACCGCAGCCAACCGGCGAAGCAGGAGAACTGAAACACGCACCGAAGATTTTTACAGAGACCTGCCAGGTAAACTGGAACCAGCCTGTTGATACCATACACAACCTCATTCGCGGACTCTCTCCATTCCCGGCCGCTTTTACTTCTTTCGAAGGCAAAACCCTCAAGCTACTAAGAAGCAGTATAGAAAAATCAACGCCCGGCATTGCGCCCGGCGCATTTCTTACCGACCAAAAAACTTTTTTAAAATTTGCGGGAACGGATGGTTTCATTCATATAACCGAACTCCAGCTGGAAGGGAAGAAAAAAATGGCAATAACAGATTTTCTGCGCGGCTATCGTTTTAAATAGTGGAAACGATCAATACCTGATTTCAACACTGAACTTCGGCGCAGTTCCGGCATCGAGTGCCGCTGCGGCCGCATCGCTGATGCGCGCAACGAGTCCGAGACTTTCTTTCATTTCGGGCAATGCACCCAGTACCTTCGCAAATACGGCCCGTCCACTAATGGGGTTGTTTATGCGCACTATGGTACCCACCGGTACATTGTTAACGAGTGCATAGAATTTACCATCTTCCCAGCCGCTCGCGCTTTTGAACAGGCCTGCGTTTCCACTCATCGACTTGCCGCTTTCTTCGTACTGCGACTTAAAATAACTCGATTTAGCTTCCTTGCCAGGCGCCGCAGTAGTATTGCTTACCGTTTTGATCTCGGTGGATGTATTGGATGCCGGCGCTGTATTCGGTTTGTTTTCGGTTTGCGCTGACGTATTCTTTGCCGTAGTTGGATCTACCGCAGGAACGGTGTTTACTGGCTTTTTTTCTTCTTTTGGGGCGGGCTCTTTGGCTGCAGGAAATTCAGTCGGCACCGGGGCTGTATGTGCCACCCTTGTATCGGCTTTTGCTACCAATGCTGATTGGGCTGATTTCACACGGAGGTACCCTACGGTAATATTCAAACCTGCTTTTGCCTGGTCTTTGCTGATATTATTCCATTTTTCCAGGGTTTCCACCGGTACTTTATTGTAATTGACGCTGATTCGGTACAGCCACTCACGTTGCTGGATGGTATGCTTCACCGGCACCAGCGATTCATCGACCGCCTTGCTGCCATCCTGTGAAAAATTTTCTTCGTTAAGTGGAATCTTAAGCGATTGACCTACCGATAAGGCCTTGTCCATCGACTCGTGGTTATACGGTGCCAGTTGTTTTGGACTGATATTGTACATCCGTCCGATACTGTACCAGTTTTCTTTGGGCTGCACCGTATGGAGGAGGTAGAGATTGGGCGATACTCCCTGTATTTGCAAATCGGATTCCTGTGCGAATACAGGCATTGCACAAATCAGCAGTAAACAAACGATCAGGCCTTTATTTTTCATCGCAGAACCAGTTGATGCTTTGCAAATATGGAACCTTTTTATCCAATTTTCGTAAAATTAAAGCCAAAATCAGTGCTGGCGTTTATGCGAGTTGTTTCAATATCCGCCACTCTTTTGGATAATAATTGTTGATGCGGCGCGGCAATGCTTTTATCCATCCCAGCGAATGTTCTTTGTAGGTCACCAGCTGCCATCCGGTTGTTTTGATATTCATTTGCATTTCATCCCTTCGCAGGTATTGCAGTGCTTCCCCCTTGCTCAATGCTAAGGTCGGAACGGAAGGGTGATGCTGCGTTGATAAAGCCAGCTCGTGATGCGGTATCAATTCTTTTCCAGCGGGCCGTCCGACATTGATACCTGCTTTCCTGAGGTAACAGGCCGACTGCACCCATTGCAATGCGGTGAGCAATGAGCGTGGAAACGCCAGCACATCATCACCCTGGAGAAAGCAGGTTAAACCCGCATTCGGATCAATCCAGGGTGCTGCGAGCGTTTCGATGGCGCGTTCTGTCTTTAGGCTATTCTTTTTGGGTGCTTTACTGAAATCTTCTGCATATCCATCTGGTTTCTTCACCACGGCCATAAAAAAGCCTTCGCCTTTCACTTTATCCGGATAAAAACGGTAACCAGGCAAACCGGCAATGGGACTGCTGGTTGAAACAATTCCCCATGATGGTTCTGTGCTGAGCGGAACAGGCATCGCTCCAAAATCATTGGCCAGCCAGTCGAGCATATCCTCGTTCTCCTGCTGCGAATACGAACAGGTTGAATACACCAGCAGACCGCCGGGCTTTAATGCGGGCCATATATCCGACAAAATTCTTTGCTGCCGTTGAGAACAGAGATTTACATTCCCCTCGCTCCATTCGCTGATAGCGTCTGGATCCTTTCGGAACAAACCACTGCCACTGCAGGGAGCATCTGCCACAATGATATCAAAGAATCCGGGCAATCTGGCCAGCTGTGCTGCATCATTGTTGGTCACCACCGTATTGGCGGCTCCCCATTTCACGAGGTTTTCTTCGAGTATGGATGCCCGTGACTTTATGACTTCATTGCTCACCAGCAGGCTGTCGCTTGAAATAATTGACTGCAATAAAGTAGATTTCCCGCCCGGCGCCGCGCACAGATCCAATACACGTAAAGATTGGTCGAGGTTGGTAGTCTGCCGGATCGCCTGTTCAAGAAACATGCTGGAAGCTTCCTGCACATAATAAACACCTGCGTGCAGCAATGGATCAAAAATGAAAGCTGGGCGGGTGGACAAATAGTATCCTTCACTGCACCAGGGAACACGGCCATTCAAAGGAAGTTCGGTGTCGGCTTCGCGTTTGGCAGGATTCAGCCGTATTGAATACACTTGTTGACCTTCCCCGTGCGCTTGCAGGAAACGATCGCGGTTGAACCCCGGCAAATTTTCAAGTGAGTGTAATAATTGTTCAGGAATGCTGTTCACGATGCAGGTTATGCCGGCAAAGCTAGCATTTGCCGGCCATTATTGTTGGGAGCCGATGGCATCGATATCATCCTGTTCTCTTTGCAAACCTTTCGACCAGGACTTACGCAAGTTGAGTGCAAAAAAGACATTGCCCGTGACCAACAATGCTGTTACCAGGAACCAGCGGGCGGGCCCAATCCAACGCAACAACCGATAAGCAGGAGGAGAAACGACCGTGAGTGGAAGAGTCATGGCAAATATCATCAGCAGCAGGGGTAAGATGGCTGCAGCAATTCCTGTAAGCCATACATGTATTATTGCCCATTGCTTTTTGTACAGATAATTTCTGAATATAACATAGGCATAGGCCTCGACCAAAATTATCAGCACCAGCAATATGTCGGGCGTAAAAGAATTATGGAACTTCACTTTCGGATAACGCTGCTGAACAATATAAGAGGACCACATACTAATTCCAATCAGCACACTTCGGATGAAGGCGATGATCAGCATCCACCGGGCTGGCGCCCAATATGGCTTTCGCAATACGGGTTCCATATTATTTTGAATTAAATCGCTTTTACCTCAGTGATTAGTTCCTGCAATACTTTCTTCGCATCCCCGAAAAGCATCGAGGTTTTTGGACGAAAGAAAAGATCATTTTCAATACCGGCATAGCCAGGTTTCATGCTGCGCTTGTTAACGATACAATGTTTGGCCAGCTCAACATCGAGGATGGGCATCCCGTAGATGGGAGAAGCGGGATCCGATTTGGCGGCAGGGTTTACGACATCGTTTGCGCCAAGCACCAGCACTACATCGGTGCTCGCGAATTCTTCGTTGGCCTGCTCCATTTCAAGCAGCTTGTCGTAGCTAACATCGGCCTCAGCCAGTAATACGTTCATGTGACCGGGCATACGACCCGCTACGGGGTGGATAGCATATTTTACTTCAACGCCTTTTTCTTCCAATATTTTTTCCAGTTCATGACAAGCATGCTGGGCCTGGGCTACCGCTAATCCATAACCGGGAACCACCATTACTTTTTTTGCATAAGCCATCAGCATCGCAGTATCGCTCACGCTGATCTCTTTGTAGCTTCCCTGTGAAGTTGCACTGGCTGCGCCTGGTTTTGCGCTGGCGCCAAAGGAACCAATGAGCACATTGGTGAGCGAACGATTCATGGCTTTACACATTAGAATCGTAAGCAGGGTTCCTGCAGCACCCACCAATATACCACCCGTAAGCATCGCCTTGTTATGATACAGAAAACCTCCGCAGGCGGCGGCCACACCAGTAAAAGAATTAAGCAGTGAAATCACCACCGGCATATCCGCACCACCAATCGGTAATACGAAGAATATACCGTAGACCAGGGCGCCCACAAATATGATGTAGAATAGCAAAGGATTAATAGATTCGAAATTCATCGTGAGGTAGACGGCCAAAACAACGAGGGCGAGCAGGAGCACAATGTTAAACAGGTGCTGTCCTTTGAAACTGATATCCTTTATTTTTCCATTGAGTTTTCCCCAGGCAATAACGCTACCTGCAAATGAAACAGATCCGATGATAAGACCAGTACAGATCACGATCAGTGTTCCTGTAATGTCCCCGGTAGTCAACTCACCCTTCAAATGGCCAAACTCAATTATCGAAATCAGCGCCGCACAGGCACCTCCCATTCCATTGAACAGGCTTACCATTTCCGGCATGGCTGTCATCTGCACTTTTTTAGCGGCCAACGTACCGGCTACAGCACCGATTGCGAGGGCTGCAAAAATCCAGGGATAGTTGTGCAGCGGTTGTCCCTGCTCGTCAGTATACAGAAAAATAGTTCCGGCGATGGCAATGGCCATTCCCGCTGCAGCAATCAGGTTTCCCTTCCGGGCAGTAGCAGGATTCGAGAGCATCTTCAGGCCCAGGATAAAACTGACCGAGGCCAGCAGGTAACAAACGGTGAGTATATTGGCTTCCATTGGAATGATTAGTCTGTTTGAAAATCCGTCAGGCTATTTTTTCTTTTTAAACATCTCCAGCATCCGGTCGGTTACTACAAAACCGCCCACCACATTGAGCGTTCCGAGTATCACGGCCAGGAAGCCCAGCGCCAGCGCGACATAATTACTGGCTTCTGCTTTGCCCATCACAATGATCGCCCCGATAATTACAACGCCGTGAA
>JAGWTK010000286.1 GCA_028876035.1 Bacteroidota bacterium | reverse complement strand
TTTTTGTATCATGAAGTATTCGCTCCTGGTACTCGTGTTGGTACTGTCGCTTTGTTCCTGTGAAAAGGCTATCAATTTTAACCTTGATAACAGCAAGTCTTCACTGGTGGTAGAAGCCACGATTGAAAACGGTCAGCCGCCCTACGTGGTATTGTCGTCGAGCTACGATTATTTCAGCGCCATCACGCCCGATATCCTGGCCGCTTCTTTTGTACATAATGCGGTGATCACTGTGTCCAATGGGAGCAAGACGCAGCAGCTGAAAGAATACTTTTATACGACCGCTGCCAACCTGAAAGTGTATTACTATAGTATTGATTCGGCCAACCTGGCCAATGCTTTTGTCGGAAGCTTTAGCACTTCGTATTCGATGACTATTGATGTGGCAGGTAAGAAATACACTGCCAATACAACAATTCCGGCGCTGGCAAAAAAGATGGATTCTATCTGGTGGCGCAAGGCTCCGAACAATCCCGACACGAATAAGGTTATATTGGTAGCGAAAGTGACCGACCCGCCGGGTTACGGGAATTATATCCGGTATTTCACCAAAGCCAACAGTGACCCTTTCTTCCCCGGACAAAATTCGGTATTTGATGATCAGATCACGGATGGTACCACTTACTCACTCGACATCGAGCGGGGTGTGAACCGCAATGAAAAACTGGACCGTGAGAACTATTCGTTTTTTAACAGGGGAGATACGATTACGATGAAGTTTGCGAATATCGACAAGGCCACCTACGATTTCTGGCGCACGATGGAATACAGTTACCAAAGTATCGGTAACCCGTTTTCTTCACCCACTAAAGTGTTGGGGAACATCCCGGGGGCTTTGGGCTATTTCGGAGGTTATGCCGCCCAGTACAAGACAATAATTGTCCCCAAATAACATGGGTTTGTCAACACTCCGTCTTCCGCCGTTCCCGCATTGCCATTGAATTTTATTTTTGTCCACTTATGCCCGTGGGCATGCTCTACCTAAATGAAAGAATGTTATGGAAACCGTTGAAAAAGTGCACTGTTTAATTATAGGTTCCGGTCCGGCCGGCTATACTGCCGCCATTTATGCTGCCCGCGCCAATATGAAACCGGTTTTGTACCAGGGTATTCAACCCGGGGGCCAGCTGACGATTACTACGGAAGTGGAAAACTATCCTGGTTATGCCGACGGTATACAGGGGCCGGAGATGATGGTACATTTCGAGAAACAGGCCGTGCGTATGGGGGCAGATATTCGTTTCGGACTGGCTACCAGGGTTGATTTTTCCCAACGTCCCTACCGGGTATGGATAGACGAAGAAAAAGAATTGCAGGCTGATGCTATCATTATCGCTACCGGTGCTTCTGCCAAATGGCTGGGGCTGGAAAGCGAACAAAGACTCAACGGATCCGGTGTGAGCGCCTGCGCGGTATGTGACGGAACTTTTTTCAAAGGAAGAGAAGTAGCGATTGTTGGGGCAGGAGATACGGCCTGTGAAGAGGCCATCTACCTGTCGAAACTCTGCAGCACCGTCCACATGATTGTGCGCAAAGGGGAAGATGGTATGAAAGCGTCCAAAGTAATGCAGGACCGCGTGAAGGCAACGCCCAACATCAAAGTATACTGGAACAGCGAAACACTGGAAATACTCGGTCAGTTTAAGACCGAAGCGGTGCGTATCCGCAATAACAAAACAGGGGAAGAGCAAACGGTTCCGGTGAGCGGATTTTTTGTGGCGATCGGGCATGAACCCAATTCAGCCATCTTCAAACCTTTTATCGAAATGGATGAAGCTGGTTATATCAAAACAATACCCGGAACTTCAAAAACAAATGTGGAAGGCGTATTCGCTGCCGGCGATGTGCAGGATAAGATCTACCGCCAGGCTGTTACCGCGGCAGGCAGTGGCTGTATGGCTGCACTGGACGCAGAACGTTATTTATCGGCGCTGGCACACCATTAATTCCATGTATGCTAACGGTTCATCTTAAAGATCTTGTTTTCTACGGTCGTCACGGCGTGTATGCCGGTGAAACCGAGACGGGAGCTGCTTTCCAGGCATCACTTTCGGTGAGCTATGATGAAACCACGCATGACCTGGACAAACTTACGGGTGTGCTCAATTATGAAGAGCTCTTCGCCATCATCAAACAGCATATGGATACGCCTACTGCCTTGCTGGAACAGGTAGCCGACGCCATTCTCATCACTCTGCACCAACGGTATCCTTACGTAAAACATGCCCTGGTTTCGATTTGGAAATTAGAGCCGCCGATTCCGCATTTTCAGGGGAAAGTGGGGGTTACACTTGAAAGGTTGTTCTAAGTTCTGAGTTCAATGTTCTTGGTTGGATTTCGTTCAGGAATTCTGTACAATTCCTTCGATATTGAAACCATTGTTGCACGGACAATGAACCCTGAACCCTGAACCAAAAACTAAATAACTTTCCCCTTCCATTTTCCACTCCGTAAATACAGATACGCCATCGTAAACATCGAACCCCAGTACAGCCATTCGCTCATCCAGCCGATGGTAACGGAGAGGAACAGGTGTTCAAGTACAAACCATACATACAGGCAGTAAAGCACGATAGTGATAAACTCGATGCGCAGGCTCACTTTTGTATTGCCGGTACCCGTTACCGCACTGACGCAGATAACAGAAAACGACATCATCACGAGGGCGGAAGATACGACCCGCACGACCGGGATGGCATGTGCGATCCAATCAGGTGATTGTCCGTATACCGATAAAAATTCATAGGGGAACAGGTTCAACAACAGGCATACAACGAGCGACAGGCCGGTACTGAGCTTAACGATCTTAAAAATCAGTTCCATCACGCGGTGCTGCATTCCCTGCCCAATGATATTGCTGACCATGCTGCTGCAGGTCGCCGCCAGCGCCCAGGAAAACATACCAAACATGCCGAAAATATTGCGCATGGTATTGCTGATAGACAGATCCCGGGCACCGTGGTGTTCAATCAAAATATAGAAGAACTCCCAGCTGATGATGCTGATCGCATGCTGAAATACGAGCGGGGACGATTGCCGGACGATCGAATCGGCAATGCGCGGTTCGTATTTAAAACTGCTGAACAGGGAGAATCGTTTCCCGATGCCTTTGAAATGAATTACAGCAAACACCACCGCCATGCCCAGGAATTCGGCAATGATAGAGGCGACCGCAGCCCCATTGAAACCGAGTTTGGGGAAGCCCCAGTTGCCAAAAATCAGCGTGTAGTCGAAGAAGATATTGGATACCGCTTCGGCAGCGGTACCTGCAACCAGGTACTTGCTTTGGTTCGTGCCTACCAGCAATGCATTGCGCATCTGGTACACATACAGAAAAGGAAGTCCCCAGATGCGGATGCGGAGGAATTCAACCGATTGCCGCAGCAGTTTTTCGTCGTGAATGCTGAACCGTAAGATGACGGGACTAACAGTATACGTAGCAACTATGCCAATGATGGCGATGAGCATAGAAATGCCCACTCCGTGAATAAACAGCTTTCCGATTTCTTCTGGCCTGTTTTCACCGGCCCGCCTGGAAATCAACGCCTGTAAACCGTTATTTAGTCCGAACCCGATGGCCGCAAAAATTAAGTAATAAACGCCCGTTATCGCCGCAGCGGCAAGCGAAGCTTCGCTGAGCCGGCCCAGGAAAATATTGTTCGTGATAAAATTGAGTTGTGGCACAAAAATGCCCAGGCTTATCGGCAACGCAATGTTGACGATTTGCCTGTAAGTGATGCTGACCTGCAAGCTATTGTGTGCGTTCGTTGGTTCCATTTAATGAAGGGCTGCAAACCTAGCAAATATTCACGGCAATGACCTGCGGCGGTCATTACCAGTGGTTAAAATATAGTATTTTGCGGCCCCGGGAATGGCACGTACAAGATTCAACATATCAGTAAAACCAGGACAAGAAGGCATTGACTGCGCGAAAACAGTCATCGAGCTGGGGCAACAGCAATTGTCCTATGCTATATATGGACCAGGCGAAGAGCTCCTAGGCTATCGGAACTATGAACTGGATGGGGCTGCACCAGAAGCGGAATTATCGGCCCTGATTAACGATGACGAAAAACTTCGCAACGCGGCTGGCAGAAAAATACTCCTGTACAATTATCCGGAAGCGGCTTTTGTTCCCGGGGTCTACTATTCGCCCTCGACCGGCGAAGCGCACCTGGAATTGTTACACGGTGAATTACCCGCTGCTACTATCGTGACTGAAAAGGGGGAAGGAACTTCAGATGGCTATTTTGTATATGCAGTGCCAACGCAGGTGCACCGGTTGTTCCAGCAACAGCTGCCGGTAAACCGCTCCTTTCATTATTATAACGTGCTGCAGCATGCCGAAGAAACCAGGCTGAAGGATACGGCCAGCTATTTGCTGGTGACATTTTATCCCGGCCGCCTGCTCGTGTACGCTGGCTCGCGGGGTCAGGTTCAGCTGATCAGAAGCTTTTATTATGAAGCCGCAGAAGATGTTGCCTACTACCTGCTGAATATTTGCCAGCAACTGGCACTGTCACCGGCGACTACCCCGGTGTTTTTGTCGGGCATGATAGATGTATCTTCTGTGTTGTATGCAGAAATCCTGAAGTACTTTGGTATTGTAGAATTGGACAGTTTCGCAACGGACGCTTTCGAATGGCCGGAAGAGCACCCAGCTCACTTTTTTTCACCACTGCTGAAAATTGCAACATGCGTATCATAGGAGGCGAGCTGGGCGGAAGAAGGATCAATCCACCGGCGAATATGCCCCATACACGCCCCACCACCGATATCGCCAAAGAAGGGTTGTTTAATATCCTGCAGCACAACTTTCCGCCGGAGGGACTGAAAACCCTGGATCTGTTTGGCGGCACTGGTGGAATCAGTTATGAACTGGCCTCAAGGGGCGCGGTGGATTGCACATTGGTTGAAAAAGATCCAAAGATGCATGCCTTTATCAGTAAGAATATTACTGAATTGAAACTGGCGCAATGCAGGGTTATAAAGATGGATGTATTCACCTTTATCAACCAATGTACGGAACAGTATGACTTTATTTTTGCAGGTCCGCCCTATGCACTTGCAACGATCGATGATATTCCGCGGCTGGTGGCGGAAAAAAAGTTATTAAAACCAGGTGGTTGGTTTGTGCTGGAACATACGCCCCGCAATCATTACGAAGGATACGCATTGTACAAGACGTCCAGGAATTACGGTACAACGATCTTTTCTGTTTTTATACAACCCTGACATGCCAGATCCGAAACAACAGCTCCGCGATTGGTATCGCAAACAAAGGCACGCGTTTGCGGAAAGAGACCTGTTGCGCATGAACGATCTTTTGCTGATAAAGTTCCAGCAATTGCCATTGCCTGGATCTCTTGATTTGTTACTCAGTTACTGGCCGCTGGAGACGCATGCAGAAGTGAATACATTCCTGCTCACCGACTACCTGCAGTTTCGCCTTCCTGAGCTGCAGCTGGCTTACCCGGTCGCGGATTTTAGTGACCACAGCATGAAAGCGATACTGATAGATGATGACACGCATTTTAAAAAGAACGACTATGGTATTGCAGAGCCCGCAGGGAGCAATGAAGCAGATCCGGCGGCTATCGACATGGTATTTGTGCCTTTGCTGGCTTTCGATAAACAA
>JAGWTK010000285.1 GCA_028876035.1 Bacteroidota bacterium | reverse complement strand
TCACCTTGTGTTTTGGAATGCGCAAACACTTGCCAAGATGAAGAAGCAAAAACCCGAATCTTTCAGCGGCAACAATGAAGAAACCTTTGAGAAAGTAGATGCGGCACAATGGGCGAAAGCGGTGAAATCACTCGATGAAGTGATGAACAGCATCGAAGATTTTATTGCGCACTGCAGCGAAGCGGAGTTACAGCAATGGGCACCTACTGTAGCCAATATCAGTACGCACAATGCCTATCATACCGGGCAGATCATATTTGTGCGCAAGCAGCAGGGGGCCTGGGATCCGGAGAAGGGAGTAAAATAGTCGTTAGTCCGTAGTCCGTAGTCGTTAGTCTTTAGTCGATTCTTCCCGATTGGTGGTCAGCGCTTCGTATGGTGGGTTCATGGTTTTTGGTTCATTGTTCTTAGTCCTTCATTCGAGGCCGCTCCAATGCTGCAAATTCCATACATGCCAGATCCAGCAATCAAAAAATCTATAGATCAAGAAATATAGTCAGCGATTTTCGAAAAGTATCTGGTGTCTGACCCTTGGCATTCGGTGAATCTGCACAAAAGTCGGTAGTATTTAGTCGATTCTTCCCGATTGGTGGTCAGCGCTTCGTATGGTGGGTTCATAGTTTCAGGTTCATCGTTCTTAGTCCTTCATTCGAAGCCGCTGCAATGCTGCAAATTCCATACATGCCAGATCCAGCAATCAAAAAATCTATAGATCAAGAAATATAGTCAGCGATTTTCGAAAAGTATCTGGTGTCTGACCCTTTGCATTCGGTGAATCTGCACAAAAAGTCGGTATTCTTTAGTCGATTCGCCCCGATTGGTGGTCAGTGCTTCGTATGGTGGGTTCATAGTTTCAGGTTCATCGTTCTTAGTCCTTCCATTCGAGGCCGCTGCAATTCATCAAATTCAGTAATGGCCAGATCCCGAAATCAAAAAATCGAAAAATCAAGATACAAAGATCAGCAGTTTACGAAAGTGTCTGGTACCTGACCGTTCACATCCGGTGAATCTGCACAAATATCTTACACCCCAATATCTTAAATCTAACATTAAGTTTTAGCCCAAACTGGGCATATGGCTATACCAGCGCCCCATTGTCTGGTTAAAACAATCCATCAATCGGAAACGGCAGAAATCAAAAACATGCTCTCCTGTATCCGAACCATCCGGCAAGTCTGCTTCCATGTCTCACATCAAAATATCAAATATTTTAAATCTTTCGAACGGCACACTATTCGATGAATCGAAACTCACATCAGCAATGATCACATCCGCCATTAGCGGTTCATTCTTGGAATAACATATCCAGTATCTGGAACCTGTACCATCCGGTTGATCCAATTAGCACATTTGTCACATTTATCACATCAGCACACTGCGTTTTCAGTTCATTCCTCATTTCCTGCACCTCACTCCTTTTCCCTTTTAACCGTCGCCCGCCCGCCGTAGCATTGTATCGTAAAGAGATTAACCAAAAAATCAACTGTACAATGCGAACGATAGCATTAATGGCAGGCTTGTGCCTTACGCTGCTCACCACCACCGCTCAAGCCCAGTCACTCACGCAAACCATCCGCGGAACAGTGGTGGATGAACAATCCGGTAGTCCGGTTGGCGGTGCTACCATTCAGCTGGAAGATGGTTCGAAAGCTGCGATTGCAGATTCAGCCGGACTATTTCATCTGAAAGGAATAGCAGTAGGCCGGCAAACCATCCGCTGCAGCAGGGTTGGCTACGAAGAGGCCTTGGTGCGCAATATTGAAGTTACTTCTACCAAGGAAGTCGTCCTCGAAATAAAACTGCGCGAGAAGATCAAAAAGCTCGATGAAGTGGTAGTGGTAGGGGGGAAGTTGAAATCAAGCGCGCTGAACGAAGCTGCGGTTGTAAGTGCAAGGCAATTTAGCGTGGACGAAGCGGTGCGTTATGCGGGTACACGCAACGACCCCAGCCGAATGGCACAAAGTTTTGCGGGCGTCAGTGGTACCAACGATGCACGGAACGACATCGTCATCCGGGGAAACTCACCCAGCGGTGTACTGTGGCGGATGGATGGAATCGATATCCCGAATCCGAATCATTTTTCTACCCTGGGTGCTACGGGCGGACCGGTGAGTATTCTCAATACGAATACACTGAAAAATTCTGATTTCCTGACCGGTGCCTTTCCGTCGCAATACGGCAATGCGATCGCCGGTGTGTTCGATCTGCGGATGCGCGAAGGGAATAACGAAAGAAACGAATACCTCGCACAGGCGGGTTTCAATGGATTTGAATTTGGAGCAGAGGGGCCTTTGCAACGCGCCAATAAATCGTCCTACCTCGTGAATTACCGGTACTCGCTGATTGCGGCCGTGCAGGCACTCGGACTCAAAGTAGGAACCGGTACTACTACACCGTACTACCAGGACCTGAGTTTCAAACTACGCATGCCCACCAAAAAAGCCGGTGTGTTTGAGTGGTTTGGCATTGGTGGCGAAAGTCATATTCTGTTCCCGGCCAATGGCGAGGATAATCTCTATGCATCCAATGATGGCACCCTGCGCCAGCGTAACTTCAAGTCATTAACAGGTGTTACAGGTATCACCCATACCTATTTTTTTAACTCCACCACATCCGGAAAGGCCATCGCGGCCCTGTCTGGCTTCGGTACAAAATACAATGAGCAAATTGTTGAAACTGGCAAGGATAACAAAACTGCGTATGATAAGAATAACCGGCAGGTAAAACTGTCATTGGGCTATACCGTTAATAAGAAATACAGTGCGGGCAACCAGTTAACGGCAGGCCTGATTGCCGATATCAGTTTCCTCAAACTGCGTCAGCAATACATTCCGAATGGGGATTCCCTGCTGCGCACCCTGTTCGATACAAAGGAGAACGTTACTCTTTTAAAAGCAAATCTTAACTGGGGGCACCGGTTTTCCGATCGGCTTTCCTCTAACCTGGGTGTATATGCGCAGCAATTCACACTCAATAATACCGCCAGCGTTGAGCCGCGCTTCAACCTGAAGTACCAGCTAAAACCCAATCAATCCCTGGCCCTGGGTACCGGCCTGCACAGTCAGCTCCAGCCGCTGGAAGTGTATGTGTATGAAACAAAGAATGCCGTCGGGCAAACCGAACGCACAAATAAGGATTTGTCTATGGTAAAAAGCGCCCACGCAGTGCTGGGCTATGATATCAATTTGAGCCGGCAGCTACGGTTTAAGGCAGAAGCATACGGACAATACATCTACAATGCAGCAGTCGAAAAGCAGGCCAGTTCGTTTAGCATGTTGAATGCAGGCGCAGATTTCTATTTCCCCGATAAAACAAACCTTGTCAATAACGGCAAAGGCTATAACTACGGGCTTGAACTCACGCTTGAGCGTTTCCTTCAAAAAGGGTTTTATTATCTTTTGACAGGTACGATCTTCGATTCAAAATACAAAGGAAGCGACGGTGTATGGAGAAATACGGTTTTCAATAGCCAGTACGTAGGTAATCTGCTTGCGGGAAAGGAATTTAAGCTGAAGGGCGGCTCATCGTTCCTGGTAGATACAAAAATGACCCTGGCAGGCGGACAAATGTATACGCCGTTTGACCTGCAGGAGTCGGCTTCGGCAGGCTATGTGGTGTTCAAAACAACCGAAGCCTATAGCCTGCGCAACAACACTTACCTGCGCTGGGATTTGAAATTTACATACGCCAGGAACGGACGAAGGACCACGCAAAAGATTTATGTCGATTTTCAAAACATTACCAACCAGCAAAACATCTATGTGCGTACGCTGAATCCAAAAACAGGCCAGAGCAGTGAAATCAACCAAATTGGTTTCTTTCCGAATTTCAACTACGTGGTTACCTTCTAAAATCAGCTATCTTTAAGCAGATGCAGGTGAATGAAAAAATAGGATTCGACGACAGGTTACTGATGTTATGCATGATACCAGTATCTGCATTCATTATCCCTTTTGTATTTTTTGGCATCCGCTTTCACAAGTCACCTTATCTCAGCTGGCAAGTTTACCTGACGACACTCATTATCACCAGTGCCATTTGGCTCGGCAATCGCTTTATCCTAACACGTGCGCGCAGCTGGTATCCGCAGTTCAATCAAACAAGAAGACGGATTGTCCGTCAGTCGCTCGTCATGTTGCTGTATACGCTGGCTGCTACCAATCTGCTGGGATATTTCCTGCACGACTTCTGCCAGCTGCAGGATGTGCAGGGGCGGGGCATCACTGCGGGCGATATCGTCATCAATTCGAACAATGCTGCCATCTTCAGCAGTCTCACGGTAATCGCTATCTATGAAAGCGTTTATTTTATGAGCCAGTTAAGGCAATCGGTCGAAGAAAAGGAATTACTGAGAAGGGAAAGCCTCCAGGCTCAGCTGAATGCGTTGCGAACCCAGGTAAATCCTCATTTTTTATTCAACAACCTGAATGCGCTGGTTTCCGTAATCCCCGAGAGCCCGGAACAGGCTGTGCAGTTTGTACAACAGCTGTCCAAAGTATACCGCCATATCCTCGAAGTAAAGGAAGAGCGATCAATCCCGTTGAAGGATGAACTGTCTGTCCTGCACGCCTATGCGTTTTTGTTGCAGACACGTTTTGGCAACAACCTCAGCATTCATATCAATGTGCCCGAAGAAAAGCTGCGCAAACAAGTAGTGCCCCTGTCCCTTCAATTGTTGATGGAAAATGCGATCAAACACAATATTGTTTCCTCTACCCGACCGCTAACAATCGATGTGTTTACCTCCAACGGTTCGCTGGTAGTGAAGAACAACCTGCAGAAAAAAAACCAGGTACTGGAATCGACAGGCATTGGGTTAGATAATATTCGCAACCGTTATAGGCTGCTGAGCGAGACGGCAGTAGAAGTGAAAGAGGATGGGCAGAGTTTCACGGTGTCGATACCGCTTATCTGAGTTGTAAGTGGTAGGAGGTAAGAGGCGAGAGGTAAGAGGGGTAAGGATGGACAGTATCAAATCAAAGCAAGGTAAATTTAGCAGGCAGTTTTGCGACTCGCAATCGGTAAAGGAAGATGATGTCAGAGGTGATGGTGAGCGTTGGACTGTTGAAGTCACAGTAGTGCAAAAGCTTAATCAGGGCGGAAGCCGCCATCAGGCTGTCATTGATGGCGGCCGGCTTTTTTGGTTATTTTTTTTCCGCAAAAAAAGTAACAGCTGATATTTATGAAAGTAGTAATCATCGAAGACGAAATCCCCGCTGCCAACCGGCTGGCCAGCCTGGTAAAGGCACAGCAACCACAGGTGGAGATCGTGGCCATGCTGGATAGTGTGGAAACGGCTGTGCAGTGGTTTGCTACCATGCCGGCTCCGCAGCTGGTGTTTATGGACATTCAACTGGCAGATGGGCTCAGCTTCGATATCTTCCGGCAAATAGAAGTGAATACGCCGGTGATTTTTACGACGGCCTTTGATCAATACATGCTCAGGGCATTTAAGGTGAACAGTATCGACTACCTGTTAAAACCCATCGATGAAAAGGATTTGGGGCAGGCCATGCTGAAATACCAGAAACTGTTTGCAGAAAAAACAGAGGCTTTTACTGCGCGCTTATTGCAGGCAGTCAAAGAAATACAGTCGGTTGGATTTGCGGAACGACTGCTCGTAAAAAGAGGCCAACAAATGAGCTATGTGAAAACCCGG
>JAGWTK010000284.1 GCA_028876035.1 Bacteroidota bacterium | reverse complement strand
ATATTGATAGAATCCAGAATTTCAGCAGATACTTCTCCTGTAAAGGCACCTGATTTTTTTGAATAGCAATTCTGCGCAGCGATGTCGTAATTTCTTTCATCCGACACCTCGCTGTTGGCCATAATGAGGTAAGGGAAGGGCACTGAAAAAAGAACCTGCTGGTGTGGCTTCAGCGCAATGCCGGGTTTTAAGATATCATCCAGCAGTTTTTCTGCCTGCTGATAGGTACAATTCATTTTCCAGTTTGCTGCGGCAATTTGTTTTCTCATTGTGGTAATATTAAAGGATGTCCGTTCGGGAAGCAACACTTATCATTGCTGCGATTGACGGCGTTCAAAAATATGTTGCAGCCGCTGAATTTCCTTTTCTTCCAGCGACTGATTTTTTAGTTTTTTCCAATTCCGGATATCCTGCAATGCCTTATCGAAATCATACACGCCCGCGCCCTCTGCCAGCCAGCTGAAGTCGGGCACATATTTGGGCGGAATACCTGTTGCTGCAATATTGGTGCAAACCCCTACCACGGTGCCGGTATTGAAAGAAGTATTGATGCCGGCTCTTGAATAGTCGCCCATCAGCAATCCGCATTTCATTCCAGCGTCAACATAGGCGTTTGCCGGGGCATGCCACACGTTCACATGACCGGCAGTGTTCTTCAGGTTGGAATTACTCGTACCGGCACCCAAATTGCACCACTCTCCTATTACAGCATCTCCCAGATAACCGTCGTGGCCCTTGTTACTATATCCAAACAACACACTGTTTTTTATTTCACCGCCTGCAATGCAGGAAGGACCAACCGTAGTAGCGCCATATATCCGCGATCCCATTTTGACCACGGCATCCTCACACAATGCAAAAGGTCCGCGTATAGTGCTGCCTTCCATTATTTCGCTGTTCTTTCCAATGTATACCGGACCGGTGCTGGTGTTAATGATGCAGTGGTGCAGCCTGGCACCTTCTTCTATGAACAAAGACGTTGATGGACCGATCAGCTGAACAGTGGGAGGAATAGGCGCAGAGTGGCGGTTGGCGGTGAGCAATGAAAAGTCTTCCCGAATCGCCCAATCGTTACACTGGAATATTTCCCAGGGATACTGTAGTACGCGCACAGTTGGATCCTTCAGCAAACCATCGGGTGCATACGTTCCGCTTTGTAACTGTTGAATGAAAGCAGCACTGGGCACTATGTTTGCCGCGAAAGTAACAGGAGTAGCGTCTTCTGTCGCGGGTGTTTCCATCCAGGCATCATCATGAACCCGCACTTTAATGCCCAGCAGCTTTTCCCATTTCTGACGGATGGTTAGGATACCTATCCTGATATCAGCAGCCGACCTGGTGGCTGTAAATGGGTAAAGCGAACCGGCACAATGACTGTCATCCAGCACGAGTTGTATCATTCGCTAAAAATACAATAAATGAAATGCGGGAGCAGATGGAATTTTACAAAAAAATCCCCCGCAGTTTTACGGGGGATGGATACCATTTGGGATACGACAATATCCGGGTAATTATTTCTTGGCGTATTTCTTTTTGAATTTGTCGATACGGCCTGCTGTATCTACCAGCATTTTCTGACCAGTGAAGAACGGATGCGACATACTGGAGATCTCCAGTTTGATCACGGGATACTCATTCCCGTCTTCCCATTTAACGGTTTCTTTGCTGGCTGCGGTGGACTTGCTGAGGAATGAATGACCATTACTCATGTCTTTGAAAACGACGAACCGGTAATTTTCCGGATGGATACCTTTTTGCATAATCGGAGTTTTTAAGGCAGCACGGATTTGGCCGTACTTTTTAATAAGGGTGCAAAATTAGCATCCCCGGCACGAATTACCAAACCAATCTGGCTTAGTTCCGCATGTTATCATATTGCAACGGAATACCGAGTGAAGCACCCTTGCAGAGCTGTATAACTTCCTGTAAATCATCTATTTTCTTACCAGTCACCCGAACCACGTCATCCATAATCTGGGCTTGCACCTTGAGGCCGCTGTCTTTGATGAGCTTTACAATCTTTTTAGCGTCCTCCTGTTTGATGCCATTGCGCACGCTGATTTCCTTCTTAACGACCTTGCCACTGGGATAGCTGTCTTTCGACATATCAAAGGCTTCCGGTGCGATTCCCTGTTTGTGTGAACGACTGATGAGCACATCCAGCAGCTGCCGCATCTTCATATCATCATCTGTTTCCACGTTGAGTTTAAATTCTTTTTTGTTCAGGTCGATGACCACATGCGCACCTTTAAAATCGAAGCGGTTGGTAATTTCTTTTTTAACCACGTTAACGGCATTGTCGAGTGCCTGCGCATCAACTTTGCTGAGGATATCAAATGAAGGCATAAACGAAGATTATCTTTCAAATGTAAGATTGTTTGGCACACCGAAAAAGAAAGACCCGCCAGGGTTGATGGCGGGTCAGTTATGATACCGGGCTGATCGGTGTTAGTTGTTGCCGCCGGTTTTCACCCTGCTTTGCTCATCGTCTGCCCCACCTTTTTTGCGGTTTTGCACGCCCTTGATGGGCTTGCCAAAACGCCAGGTGAAAGAAATACCTGCTACCCTGCTGTCGCGCGTGTTTACAAAGCTGGCTTCGGTTTGCTGGAAATTAATGGTGCCTTTGGCCTGTTGGGTATAGAAGATATCCCGGATGTTCAACCGCACGCTGCCTTTACCTTTCAGCACTTGCTTGGATACGCCTGCAGAAGCTGCGCCCATCGCCTGGATAATGACCTGCGACTCCACGCCCTTGCTGCGGTACCAGCCGCTGAGCTCTGCACTCCATCCTTTGCCAAAGCTGAATTGGTTGTTGACGTTGAACAATACATTGGAACCACTCAGTTTCACATCTTCACCATAGAGCATTCCGTGATAGTAATTGTAGTTGTAGTTACCATACAAACTGCTGTTCCACCATTTGGCAATTGCGAGCTGGGCGCTGATGCTGATACCTGCGTTCTGACGGTCGCCGATATTGCCCTGGCGTACCACCGTAGCATAATCTTTTTGCTCAAAGGTTTCTGTGAAATAGTTTTTTGTGCGGCTATAGTTCACCGTAGTAACAAATTTACCCATCAATGTGTGACTCAGTTCCACATTATTGGTGTATTGTGGCTGCAGGTAAGGATTGCCCGACTCATAGGTGTAATTATCCAGGAAGAACATGAACGGGTTCAGGTCCTGGTAAGCGGGGCGATCAATACGACGTCCCACCGATAAGCCAAACTGGTGGTTCTTGTTAACTTCATAGCTGAGGAATACCGTTGGGAAAAGGTTGTTATAGGTTTTGCTGAACGAAGAATCTGGTTTCTGCGCGTTGCCCAGCTGGTGTCCCTTGTAGGAGGTATTCTCGAAACGTAAACCTGCCTGAACACCCAATTTTTTGAACTGACGGTTATAATTCACATAAGCAGCATTGATGTTTTCGCGGTATTGGAAGCGGTTGGTCTTTCCATAATCAACGTAATCTGCGGCACCGATGACATTGAAATAATTGGCCGCATTGTCTGTATTCACATAACTGGTTTTCAATCCGGCCTCCAGTTTCGCCCCCTTTGCCAGCGGATGGGTGTAGTCTGCTTTTGCTGAGTAAATATTGATATCAACCGGCAGAATACTCTTCAAATCGGTCTGATTTTTTTCGGTCCAGTCGGGCGCGAATGAAGCATTGATAAAATACTGGTTATTCCGGGAATTGTAGGTTGAATAATCAAGGTCTGCAGTGAGTTCACGACCAGTTGAATCAAACTGGTGGCGGAAATTAAGGTTCACGGTACCGTTCTTCCATTTCTGTTGATCGTTGCTGGTGGATTTCACGATGGAATCGGTTGTACCAACTGCATCTTTCAGGTAGGAAGTGTTGTAATTGCGGTGCTGTTCCGGACTGATAAAACCACTGGCTACAAAACCAACCGTTGTCTTTTTTGAGAGATAAAAATCCATTCCTGCTTTCAGCGTATTGTTGGTATTGTTGTTTGGCATAAAAGCGACCTGGTCGAAATTCGCCTTGATGGTTTTGCCATCATTTTGTTTGTAGGTGCGGTGAATAGTCAGTTCCTGGAAGCCATTGAACTTATTGAAGCTGTAATTCAGGAAGGCATTGTACTTGCCATTGCGGTAATTCAGGTTCAGGCTCTCGTTGGTACGCCAGTACACGCCCTGCGAATAACCTGCTGTTGCACTTCCGTTGAAACCGCGCGCTTTATTCTTTTTCGTTTTTATGTTGATGATACCCGAGTTACCGGCCGCATCGTAGCGGGCAGGTGGATTGGTCATAATTTCAATTTGTTCCAATTGTGCGGCACTCATATTTTTCAGCAGGTTTACCAGGTCTGTTCCGCTCAGGTAAGATGGCTTTCCATCGATGTATACCTGTACCCCCTGCTTTCCTTTCAGACTGATGGAACCGTCTTTGTCGACAGTAATGCCCGGAGATTTTTCAAGCACTTCCAACGCCGTCGCGCCCACATTACTCACCGCTGCTTCCACGTTCACCACGGTCCGGTCAATCCGTTGTTCGATTAGGGGCTTCCGGGCCACTACAGTAACGCCGGTCAGTTCCTTTTCTGCCGGCACCAGTTCGATTGTCTTTAAAGTAAGGGCGGCCCGCTCCTGGCTGATTTCGAAAGCTTCAGAGAATGCCTTTTTGTGACCTACAGCCGAAATGCTTACAATGTAGCTGCCCCAGGCAATACCGTCGAATTCGAAGCGACCGTCCTTATCGGCTGCACCCATTTTGGCTACACTTGAATCCTTTGCTTTCAGCAGTGAAATGGTTGCAGATGCAATGGTCTTTTGGTTCCCATCAATCACAGAACCATTTACTTTGCCAGTCTGACTCTGGGCATTCAACAGCCCGGAAAAGCACAACAAAAACACAATCAATATCTTACTCATAAACTTAATTTTATAGGTTGGTACCTTGTTTATCTAATTACATTTCAAAATTAGGTACTATGCATTACAAAGAACATGGTTTAATTGCGAACGGGATTTAGAAAGGATAGCCGGTTTAGGGAGAGTGAGACGACCGCCCGACAAAGGCGTTACAGTTTTGGCTGTATTTGGGACGGATGGTAAATCGAAACGCCGAACGGAGGATACAGGATAAGTTCGGCGGTTCAACGGTGGACGACAATGTTTACCTTGCTATTGATCTCACCAACAGGTTATTGCATGTTAAAAATCTATTTCAACGAGAAGCCCCTCTTTTTATCAGAGACCATCAACGAAGAACTGCTGCCTTATACCCACCACGAGGATACCATGCTAATCGATGAGTTCTCGCCACATGCGGTGAATGCCATGCTGCATGAAATGCAACAGCCATCCATTCATGCAGGCGTTTTGCTGCACGATAACCTGGACGAACTGAAAAAAGCTGTCTGGAAAAAGTTTACGGTGATACAGGCCGGCGGCGGACTGGTATATCGTAAGACCGGTGAAATATTATTGATTTTCCGCCGGGGAAAATGGGACCTGCCCAAGGGTAAACACGAGAAAGGAGAAACGATGGAGCAATGTGCGCTGCGCGAAGTGGAAGAAGAAACAGGTCTTAGCGGCGTACGCCTGCTGCAACACCTTACCACTACTTACCACACCTATCATGAAAGCGGCAAGTTTATCCTGAAAGAAAGCTGGTGGTATACGATGGAAA
>JAGWTK010000283.1 GCA_028876035.1 Bacteroidota bacterium | reverse complement strand
TACGGGCATGGTGCAACGGTAGCATACGGGTCTCCAAAACCTTTGATCTGGGTTCGAATCCTAGTGCCCGTGCGAGGTAAGTTAAAAATATAAGGTTCAAAGTTTAAAGTTTGTATTGCCGCAGTCAGCAACCTTAAACCTTAAGCTTTGGACTTTAAAATTTCAATTATGAACAAGATTTCCGCCTATTTCAGCGAGTCTTACAAGGAACTGGTAGAGAAGGTAACCTGGCCCACCTGGTCAGAATTACAGCAGTCGACCATTATTGTGCTGGTGGCCACGCTTATCATCACGCTGATGGTGGGTGTTATGGACCTGGCTTCTAGTTCAGTATTGAAACTCGTTTACTCTCTATTTAAGTAATAATGGAAAATCAAACCCAACAGCAGGAAACCAAATGGTTTGTACTCCGTGTAGTGAGCGGCAAGGAACGCAAAGTGAAAGAGTATCTTGACAAGGAGATTTCCCGTGGCGGCTGGTCTGAAATTGTAAAGCAGGTATTTCTTCCGGTAGAAAAAGTATATAAGGTGCAGAACGGAAAAAAAGTGATGCGTGAGCGTAACTATTATCCGGGCTATGTGATGATTGAGATTACGGACGGTAAACTCAGCGATGATTTGCGGGATACCATCAAGAACACCAACAGCGTTATTCACTTCCTCGGAAAGGAAAATCCGATTGCACTGCGCAAAGCCGAAGTAAACAAGATGCTGGGCAAGATGGATGAAATGGCAGAAGCAGGCGGCGTAAGCATGAGCGAGCCATTCATTGTCGGCGAGACCATCAAGATCATTGAAGGTCCGTTTAACGACTTCAACGGTATCATTGAAGAGGTGAACGATGAGAAGAAAAAACTTAAAGTAACCGTGAAAATTTTTGGTCGATCCACTCCTGTAGAGCTCAACTATATGCAGGTGGAAAAAATCAGTTAAGTAACGGCGATTCATTAAATCATTCAGCAGAACCCCGGTTAGTTTTTTTAACCGGGGTTTTTCTATATTTTCGCCCTGCTGATTCTCTATCCTCTCCCGAAGATCTATCCGGTATCTCTTGCTGCTGATCTCCCTAAACCAATAAGTAGCCAATGAGAATTGCACACCTGATTATTACTTACACCAATCCCCTGCAGACGGCGCGGATGATCGAACGCATGCAGCACCCGGGATTTGACTTTTATGTGCATGTCGACAAAAAACTGGATATCACTGATCATCTTTTCCTGGCCAAACAACCGAATGTTTTTCTTATTCAAAATCGGGTGAACGTAGTATGGGGTGGCTATAATACGGTGGCGGCGACGCTACAGTCGGTAAAAGAAATATTGGGCAGCGGCAAATCGTATGATTATATACACCTGATGAGCGGGCAGGATTATCCTATCAAATCCGCCGACTACATTTATTCGTTTTTCGAAGCGAATAATGGCAAGGAGTTCCTGGCTTTTGAGCATTTCGATGAATGGGCCGATGAGGCTTATCCCCGCATCCGTGCGTACCATTTTACCAATTATAAATTTCCCGGGCGTTATTTCGTTCAGCGGCTGGTGAACAAGGTACTCCCGGAACGAAAATCACCCATTCCGATGGACTACTACGGCGAGTCCATGTTCTGGGCCCTCAGCAGTGACTGCCTTCGGTATATCATCCACCTGCTCGACCATAATACCCGTTTCCGCCGTTTCATGCAGTTTACCTGGGGATCCGATGAATTCATGTTTCAAACCCTGGTCATGAATTCTACATTTAAGGATAGGGTAGTGAATGATAACCTGCTTTATCTGGATCGCGATAAGGGGGCAGCCCATCCGAATATTATCACGCTCAGCCATTTAAACAAATTGTTGGAGTCCCCAAAGCTATTTGCCCGAAAATTTGATATGCGCCGGGATGCAGCTGTAATGGATCAGGTAGATCAGCGCCTCCGGCAGTCCGGAAGCCTTAGCAACACACTGAGTGGGAGCGCCCCTGCCTTTGGCCAATAAAATTCCTCCCGGATTCTTTGCTGCTCAGCGAATTTGCTTACCTTTGCCATCCCAAAAAAGTTCTTCGTAACAAATGGATTTGGGAGTTCCGGCTTGTGCCGGGACGCTAACACCAAAAAACAACATTATGGCAAAAGAAATTTCCGGTTTCGTAAAGTTGCAGTGTAAAGGCGGACAAGCCAATCCTGCACCTCCCATTGGCCCGGCGCTTGGTTCCAAAGGCGTAAACATTATGGAGTTCTGCAAACAATTCAATGCAAGAACCCAGGACAAAATGGGCAAAGTTCTTCCTGTATTAATTACAGTGTATTCTGACAAGAGTTTTGAGTTTGTTATCAAAACTCCTCCTGCAGCCGTTCAGCTGATGGAAGCAGCCAAAATTCAAAGTGGTTCCAAAGAGCCAAACCGCAACAAAGTTGGAAAGGTAACCTGGGCACATGTTGAAGCGATTGCCAAAGATAAAATGGCAGATCTTAATTGCTTCACCGTGGAGAGCGCTATGCGCATGGTAGCCGGTACCGCCCGCAGCATGGGTCTGACTGTTGACGGAAAAGCCCCCTGGGAAAACTAATTCATTACACTTTAAATTTTTGAGCAATGGCTATCAGTAAAAAAAGAAAAGCTGCCAACGCGAAAATCGACGCGGCAAAAACATATACACTTAAAGAGGCTTCGACGCTGGTAAAGGATGTAAACATCACCCGGTTCGATGCTTCTGTTGACCTTCACGTTAGGTTGGGTGTTGACCCCAAGAAAGCCGACCAGGCAGTACGTGGTACTGTTACACTGCCCCATGGAACCGGTAAAACAAAAAGAGTATTGGTGCTTTGCACCCCCGATAAAGAGGCCGAAGCAAAATCAGCCGGCGCTGACTATGCTGGTCTGGATGAGTTTATCACAAAAATCGAAGGCGGCTGGGTAGATATTGATGTTATCGTTGCTACGCCCTCCGTCATGCCAAAAATTGGTCGTTTGGGTAAGGTGCTCGGTCCGCGTAACCTGATGCCCAACCCTAAAACGGGTACTGTTACCAACAACGTAGCAGAAGCCGTGAACGAAGTAAAAGGCGGTAAAATCGCTTTCAAGGTAGATAAGGCAGGAATCATCCATGCCTCAATCGGCCGGGTGAGCTTCGGTGCAGAAAAAATTGCTGAAAACAGCCAGGAACTTATCAATGCCATCATTAAGCTGAAACCGTCTTCTGCTAAAGGTACCTACCTGAAAGGCGTAAGCATGGCCAGCAGTATGAGCCCAGGCATCGCTGTAGACACCAAAACCTTCGTGCACTAATTTGTAAACTCATTTTCCGGGCGACCGGAACAAAACATTCGTTATGACCAAAGAACAAAAAAATGAAGTGATTGAAGTGCTGAAGGGAAAATTCTCCCAGTACTCCAACTTTTATATCGCCGATACTGAAGCGCTCACTGTTGAACAGGTGGGTAATCTCCGTCGTGCCTGTTTCGACAAAAATGTTGAAATGAAAGTTGCTAAGAACACCCTGATTAAAAAAGCACTCGAGTCATTGGACAGCGAGCGTTATGCAGGTGTGTACGACGCTCTGCATAAAGTGACGGCACTCATGTTTTCCGATAATCCGAAAGAACCTGCACTGATCATCAGTTCTTTCCGGAAAGGCAGCAATGCAACAAAGCCGGAACTGAAAGCGGCATTTATTAATGGTGATGTATACACCGGCGATAACAGCCTGGCAGCACTTACCAAGATCAAGACGAAGAATGAACTGATTGGTGAAGTAATCGGATTGCTGCAATCACCCGCTAAGCGTGTATTGGCTGCTTTGCTCCACCATCACGAAAAGCAGGCCGCTGGTGCTGCTGGTGAATAAGATAAGTTGATACTACTTATACAAACCTGGCCGGATGGTATATAAAAGGCGCTAAACAATTTTTTTAAACTCTCCTCCGGAGTCCGAACGGACTGTGAAGGCGGAAAAAATTAACAACAATGGCAGACGTAAAAGCATTAGCTGAACAACTGGTAGGCCTCACTGTAAAAGAAGTACAGGAACTGGCCGATTTTCTGAAATCTGAATACGGCATTGAGCCTGCAGCAGCAGCGGTAGTAGTAGCTGCCGGTGGCGATGGCGGTGGTGCTGCAGTGGAAGAAAAAACTGCATTCAACGTAATCCTGAAAAGCGGTGGTGCTTCCAAACTGAACGTGGTGAAAATCGTGAAAGACCTCACTGGTCTTGGCCTGAAAGAAGCCAAAGAACTGGTAGACGGTGCTCCGAAAGCCATCAAAGAAGGCGTAAGCAAAGCAGAAGCAGAAGAACTGAAAAACAAACTCACCGAAGCAGGTGCAGAAGTGGAAATTCAGTAATCATACTTCCAATTGAAATGAATACCCCGGCTGGTCCGGGGTATTTTTTTATGCGCCCCAGTCTTGATATCAACTGATTGCGACACTATTAAATAGTTTGTGGAAGTTTGCTTATCTTGTTAAATATTTTAATAAGATAATTAGCCAATGTCTAAGCGAACGCTTTATAAAGGCCAGATAGTAAAACAGCTTTTTTTTTCGGAAGGACTTTCCTGTCTGGATCTGAGCACCCGTCTTGCCAAAAGCCTGCCTTTTATCAACGGACTACTGAACGAGCTCATTGCGGAAGGACTGGTGGTTGAAACCGGTTATGCACCATCTAGCGGGGGACGTCGCCCGCTGATTTACGCACTTAAATCCGAAATGTTGTATGTGATTGCTGTAGCGATGGATCAGTTTGTGACGCGTATCGCGCTGATGGACATGCAGAGCAGGCGCATCATTAGTATACAGCGGCTGGAACTCGATTTAGCCAAAAGCAACACAGCCGTAACGGAGCTCGCTATTGCCATTGAAGATGTGATAAACCGGGCCAGTGTTGCGAAGTCGAAGTTGGCTGGCATTGGTATTGGCATGCCTGGCTTTGTGAATGCGAAAGCAGGTATCAACCATACGTTTTTGCAGAGCGGTTCTGAAAGCATTTCGGAACATATCAGTCGGCATACCGGCTTGCCGGTTTTCATCGACAACGATTCCAGTGTTGTAGCCCTGGCTGAATTCCGGTTTGGCGCGGCCCGTACCCGCAAGAATGCCATGGTCGTAAATCTCGGCTGGGGTATTGGTCTTGGAATGGTGCTCGATGAAAAATTATTTCGCGGCAACAGCGGTTTTGCCGGCGAATTCAGTCATATTCCGCTGTTCACAAATGGCAAATTGTGCAGTTGTGGTAAGCATGGCTGCCTTGAAACAGAGGCCTCGCTGCTTACGATCACCGAAAAAGCAAGGCAGGGAATACTGGAAGGAAAATTATCGCGGCTCACAGGCCAGATTACACATGATAGTCCGGAGGCCGACTGTGATGCGCTGCTCACCGCGGCTGCCCGGGGCGACCGGTTTGCAGTTTCTGTGTTGATGGAGGCGGGCTATATTATCGGGCGGGGATTGGCCATACTCATTCACATTATTAATCCGGAGGTAATAATAATCAGCGGCAGGGGCGCCTCGGCGGGCAAACTTTGGCTGGCGCCCATGCAGCAGGCACTCAATGAACATTGTATCCCTCAATTAGCCGAATGTACCAGCCTCGAAATATCAAGCCTGGGTACGGAAGCTGAAATTGTAGGAGCGGCGGCGCTGGTAATGGAAAATTATGAACAGGTCTTTTTACGAAGAGACGCCGCACC